>JAZRKG010000160.1:0-39956 GCA_045646185.1 Butyrivibrio sp. | reverse complement strand
ATTAACAACGAAGATGTGAAGGGCTTTGGAGCGTTAGTAAGTCGACTGACAGCATCTAATCCTGATGGTACAGTAGCAAGACGTGATCCGGGATGGGAAGAACTGTTTGATTTTGAAATCAAGTTTGAGGAATATCTGGAGATGAAGAGTAAGAACGTAAAGACGGAGGATATTTTAAAGGAGTTAGAACAACCGGAACGTACAAGAGGTCGGCATAGATAAAAGTATATGGTTGAGAGAAGCAGAAACTTCGATCAACTGACCGGGAAATGACAACACCATTATTTCTGCTCCGCGGCGTACAGCTTGACATCCATATCAGTGAACTGGATTTGCTTACGATCGGGATGGTAAATGATATGTATGTGGAGAGCAGAAATGATGAGTATAAAGGTTATACGGAGATAGCGACACAGAGGGATTTCGACAACTTCTGATGGGGCTGGAGTACCAATATACTATTTTGGATATTGTGTCTTTAGGCGGTTTAAGGTTGCCAGAATGCCTATGCCAAGTTCTCTGTGGAACAAAGCCGGTGGCTGTGGTGCATCAGGGCTATTAATTGTCTGACCGATGATTGCAGTAAGACCGCTGAATATGAAGTCGAGGTCCATTTTATCCTCTGGAGCCAGACTATCATAGGTAGTGCCGATAGCCTCAAGCCAAGCGGAAGAAACGGCAGATTTGAAAATATCTGTGAGATATGTGGAGTCGCCCCTTGTAAAAAGGCGAGCCCTGCCTCCGCGAAGCAATAGTTCCTTGCTTTGAAACATAGCTGTTGGGGTAGGAGTGACAGAAAAAAGGTTGTTCAACAATTCCCGTGAAGCCTCGGAATCAAGGTTTTCAAGAAAGGCGATTCTGGCGAGGTCATCTATGTCCTGAAAATGATAATAAAAAGTGTTGTGATTGACACCTGCTTCAATGGAAAGTGATTGGATGGTGATATCATTGTATGAACAATTATTCAAAAGATGCCAGAAAGCATCAATGATGCGTGTTCTTGCTGGTTTAACATTGGGATCACTTTTTGGACGAGCCATTACCTCTACCTCCATAAATGTAAATTTGTTTCTATTTTACAACAACCATATATTCGATTTAATTAGAATAATTTGATGATTCCTTCTGTTTAATTATAAGGTCTGTCTAATTATAATAAAGACAGATAGAAAATTTGTCAATGTAGAAGGAGGCAATCATTATGAATTCATTATCAGATATGTTATGGTTTGCGTGGCCGTGGGTAGGACTTGGTGGAGGCATTGCTTTGCTGATACTGCTTCTATTCACTGATGCACTTCGGAGTGATCTGAATATAACAAGGTGGAAAGACCCTGTGTGGCTTTCATGGGCGGTGGCATTTGTTTATCTCCCTCATGTGTGTGAAGAATACGGAATGCATATTGCAAATGGTCAATTTGCAATGATTTCTT
This sequence comes from Butyrivibrio sp., assembly GCA_045646185.1. Taxonomy (GTDB): domain Bacteria; phylum Bacillota; class Clostridia; order Lachnospirales; family Lachnospiraceae; genus Butyrivibrio. The sequence goes on along the minus strand of JAZRKG010000160.1, from coordinate 38,523 downwards.
CTTTTAAGGATATGGGGATGAGTGCTATCTTTGGCGAGATACCTGACATTTTCTTCCCTCTGGTTAATATCGCACTTACCTGGATAGCCCTTCCTACTGCAGCGGCATTGTCAAAGAAAAATCCGGTTATTGGTGTTTCAGGCATGGGATTCATTTTACTTAACGGCATCACTCATGTAGGTAGCGTTGTTTCATCGATGACAAATCCTTTGGAGAGTCCGGGTTCTGTTACAGGAATCTTTATGTTTATTCCGCTGTTTGTCTGGATATGCTATGTTGCGATAAAGGATCATATCCTGCCAAAGAAAGGACTTGGGGTTGCTATTATTTCAGGTATACTGGGGCATTTGTTGTTATTCTCATGCTACTTTGTGAATATGCTTATAGGCGGTACGGCAATGCTTATATATTCTCCATTCGTAGCATTTAGCCCAATGATTATTTCGTGGGGATTATGTAAGGTATTGAAAGTGGAGAAATAAAAATATGAGTACGAAATTTTGGAGTCCATCAGATATTCGATCGCAAAGTGGAAGAAATTTTATCATTACGGGATCCACAAGTGGGATTGGTTTGGAAACAGCGAAGGAATTAGCAAGAGCGGGAGCAAATATAACATTGGCGGCAAGAAATCCTCAAAAAGCAGAGGCAGTCATTCGTGATATAAAAAGGGAGACAGGAAATAAAAATGTTGAGTTTATGATGGTTGATACTTCCTCCCTTGATTCGGTTCGGGATTTTTCTGAATCGTGGAAGAAAAGCGGGAAAAATCTTGATGTATTGATTTTAAATGCCGGCATATCAAATGTTCCGAATCGTGAAGAGAGCGTGGATGGTTATGAGAGGCAGTTTGCCACAAATTATCTGGGGCACTTTCTCATGACCGCACGGCTTCTCCCTTATTTTAAGGATGAGGAAGGCGCAAGGATTGTATTGGTGACAAGTCTTGCCCATAAGAGGACTAAGTTGCATTTTGATGACATTCAATTGCATGATTATAGTCCGATGGTAGCATATGCACAATCAAAGCTTGCTGTTCTGACTTTTGGGTTAGAATTGTCAAAACGCCTAAACGAAAAGGGTAAGAAGATAGCATCCATTCCGGTGCATCCCGGAGTTGCATCTACCGATATAATCAGGGGCGGAGACAGAAATAATCCGGTTCTTCAAATAATGGCAAAAACCATGTTTGGATTATTAGGACAAAGACCAGCAGAAGGGGCATGGCCTACATTGTATGCAGCAACTTCAGCAGAGGCAGAAAACGGCAAATACTATGGACCATCCGGTAAAGGTGAACGAAAAGGCGTCCCCGGAGTTGCGAAGTTTGAGGAATATGCAAATGACAGAGAGATAGCATCAAGACTTTGGACAATATCGGAGAACCTCGTCGGACAGAAGTTTGAAATATAATCAAGAGACGGGAAGTTACTGATTCTATTACTTTACAAATACAAACAGATGTTCTATAATATTCCATACACAGAAGTGAGGTGTGCGGAATATGGGAACGACAGCAAAAAAGTATGACAATATAGATATTGTCTGCATGATGGCAGGGAATGGAGAGATTACTCCGATGAAACTCCGGGTGGTGAATGATAACGGAGAGAGGCAGGTTTTTAAGATTGAGAGCTTTACCGACCTATCCCACAGGGAAACCTATACCACGTCCGACGGTCTTTTCGTGACAAACAACATCCGCATTTTTGATTGCAAGATACATGTCTTCGGACAGCAGAAGTCCATACGGCTTTACTATGATGACTCGAAGAGCAAGTGGACTATGGCAGCATAGTCTACAAATGTAAAGTATTAGTACACAACACGAGAATATGATTCCACCTTTAAGTAGGCTAAACTGATAGCCGAAAGGAGGTGGTTTTTTATGTCAGAATTAGAAGAGCGGTTGTTCTTTATAAGACGGGCTGCGGACAATCTGAAGTTCGTAGCCATCGGTCTGAACAATGATATATGTGCGGCGAAGGAAGAAGCGCAAAACGCCGTAGACTTCGCGACATACTTTATCATTGAACAGTTAGACCGGGTAGAAGAATTGATAAAAGATTAGTTTTAAAGCATCTGCAAAGGCAGGTGCTTTTTTAGTGCGAGGAGGTGAGTATCTTGGCCAACAGAATAAAGGGGATCACAGTCGAGATTGGTGGAGATACAACTCGCCTTCAGAATGCCCTAAAGGGCGTTAACAGTCAGATAAAAAGCACGGAGTCACAGCTCCGTGATGTAAATAAATTATTGAAACTCGATCCCGGGAATACGGAGCTTATCTCACAGAAGTATAAGCTCTTGAATCAGGCAGTCGAGGAAACAAAGCAGAAACTTGAAACATTAAAGACTGCGGCTGCCAATGCGGATAAGGCTCTGGCAGAGGGTACGATTTCACAGGAGCAGTACGATGCACTCCAGAGGGAAATCATCGAAACCGAGCAGGATTTGAAAAAGCTGGAGCAGGCCGCCAACGAGTCTGCCAATGCGATGGAAGGCATTGTTCAGAAGGGCGAGAAGTTAAATGCCGCCTTTAATGCTAATGAAGGGAATGTTATTTCGAAAACACATGTTGATTTCGTTTATGATGTGGATAAAAAGGGCGAAGAAAAGAGTTATGGAAATGCTACAACTGATAAGATTTATTTGTTGAGTAGCCTGGAAAGTGAGACTTATTTCCCTGAGGAGGATAGTTTAAAATGTAAGCCGACTGCTTATGCGGAGGCAAAAGGGGCAAGCGTTTATAAAGGGAGCACTTTGTGGTGGTTTAGATCGTGCAGTTATGTTGACAACAACGCTGCTTGTAGTGACGGATTTACCGGTAGGTGGGATGGTAAATGGACGACTGTTGAGATAAGAGTTCGCCCTGTAATGTGGATTGATTTTGGCTATTAGTCCGAGGAGATCATGAAAAAATGTATGAATAAAAAGTATCAAGTGTTTATAAGTTCAACATACAAGGATTTGAAAGAGGAAAGAAGTGGCGTAATATCAGCTCTGCTTGATTTGGGCTGTATTCCTGTTGGAATAGAGCAGTTTCCTGCCGCACCAATGAAACAATGGGATTATATATCAATGATGATTGATGAGAGCGATTATGTAGTATTAATCGTTGCAGGAAAGTACGGGACGGAAGATAAGGCAACTGGAATAAGTTATACAGAAAAAGAGTTTTTATATGCAAAAGAGCGAAACAAGCCAATACTTCCTTTTTTGATTGAAGATTTTTCTCAAATCAAATTGAAGACTAAAGTGGAGGGTTCTGAATCCAAGATTACAAAGCTAAAAAGCTTTCGTGAGACTATTGAAAATAGCGGTTATCTAGTAAACAATTATAAAAGTATTGATGACTTGAGGTTTAAGGTGGCTCGTTCGATGATTAAATGCATGGAGCTGTTTCCGGCTATTGGTTGGATAAGAGCTGACCAAATTGACAATGATTAAAAGATGAATATATCTTTATTGCTGGCCGAAAGACCTGGGTCAACATAACGACGGCCGTCCTGCCCGTCATTATTTGCGATTTTTTATTGAAATCTATGTCGTTTTGTGTAGAATATATTTAACAGAGTTGCTCGGCGCTTATAACACTGAGGACCAAGCTGAACTTTCGGGTTCAGCTTTTCTACGTTAATGGGATATTTCAAATAATGATTGATTTTCGCAATCTATTTTGGTATTATAATAGTACCTTGGGCTGGTCGAAAGACCCGGGTCCACATAATGACGGGCGGGACGCCCGTCTTTTTCTTTTAGGAGCAATATGCGAGAACTTAGTATTTTTGTTGATGAATCTGGAGACTGGGGCGAATATAAGCACCAGTCTCCGTATTATATAATCACCTTCGTATTTCATAATCAGGATACGGATATTTCGGATGATCTGTCTAAGCTCGATGCGGATTTGAAAAATATTGGTTATTCCGGTCACTGTCTCCACGCGGGTCCTATAATCCGTGGAGAAGAAGATTATAAGGAAGTTGATATTGCTCAAAGGCAGCGGATCTTGAAAAAGATGATGGGGTTTATCCGCCGTATGGATATTCAGTATCGGTCTTTTTATATCGAGAAAAAGCAGTTTGATAATTCCCTTGAGGCTATCGGAAGAATAAGCAAACAATTATCTGTTTTTATCCGGAATCATTTAGAGTTTTTCTTTGAATTCGATACCATCAAGGTTTATTATGATAACGGACAGATAGAAGTAAATAAAATCCTTTCATCGGTGTTAAATGCGTTGTTGGATAATGTTGAGTTTAAGAGAGTGCTACCGAGGGATTACAGATTGTTCCAGGTTACAGATTTTATCTGCACTATGACACTTGTCCGATTAAAGATGGAACACAAAGAAATGTCTCGCTCGGAGACAGTATTCTTCGAAAATGAACGGACGCTTAAGAAACAGTATTTGAAGCATTTGGATACAAAGGAGTTGAGGTAGTAGTTCAAAGTACTGTTACAGTACTGTTTGAGTAATAGGAGATATATAATACAGATAATACGAATAAAAGATTAACAAATATGTTAACAAAAACCATGAGAAAAAGGTCATTCCATTAACCCGTTGCGGAGATGGAATAAGATAACGAGTGTTATTGCATTGGGCCCTGGAAGCGCATATACGCGACTTCTAGGGCTCTGTTGTTATACTGGCTGAATTCGTCAGAGTCTAATCCTTAAGGCATAACCGTATGGGAATCAATACGGTTATAAATCTCTTTACTTTTTTTCTGTGTTGTTATATATTGTCACTTGTATTTCAAGATAGTTCTTTTCAAAGTTCGTTTTGAAATGGCTGTTCTTTCTGGGACAGCTTGGTAATTCCCAAAATAATAGATAAAGAAGGAGCAAAAGAAGACGGCTTACGTGAGAAGTAGTTTTTTTGAGCTGCTATTCCCGTAGTGACATGCATGATATTTATGGCATCTACGTGAGATGTTGCTCTTGATTCTTGTGGTTCACGTAGAAATAGGTAGATATCTGGATAATTTACGTGATGAGAGGATGGTTAACAAGAGCGTATCACGTAGAAGGCCTGATGTATCATTGCGGCACTACGTGATAACAGTCAAAAGATAAAGCGGGGGCACGTAGAACTGAAAAAGGAGTTTGGTGATGCAGGATTACAAGGAAGAATTGGAAAAACAAATACATGAGATAGATGCTCTAATAACCCAAATTGATAAGAATGCATTAAGGGTAAAAAGCTTGAGCAATTGTGGTATTGCAATAAGTAAGAGTAACGGGAAAGACCAGTATTACTGGGTAGACAAGCTCGCACAAAAGCGGAAGTATGCGAGAATCGAAGAAATGGAAAAGCTGAAGAAGGTGGCACAGCGAGATTATGAAACGCTACTTAAAAAGAAACTTGTAAAAATCAGAAATGATATTTGGGAGTTTTTAAAGCTCTATGATATAAAGTCACTTGAAAATGTGTATATGGGCATGGCAGATGCAAGGAAAAAGCTTGTTACACCGATCATTGCACCTCTGGAAATATATGTTGAGAATTGGAAAAAAGAAATCTACGAGCCGATGGGAATTAATGAAAGTGTTACAGAGTTTTTTTCAAACAATGGAATAAGGGTAAGATCAAAATCTGAGCTGATAATAGCCAATATGCTGGAACAAAGTGGCATTCCATACAGGTATGAATACCCACTTGCACTTAAGGGCATGGGAGCAGTAAGACCAGATTTTACATGCCTTAATATCCGAACTAGAAAGGAATATATCTGGGAACATTTTGGAATGATGGATAACATAGCTTATGCAAACAAGAATATAGTTAAGATAGAGGCATATGAGCAAAGTGGATATTTTCTGGGGAAAAATATGATCATGACATTTGAGACTTCTCAACATGCCATCAGTTCTAATATAATAAAGGCTATGATTAAAGAATATCTAGTTTAGCAGGTTATGGCACAATTCAACTTGAGGGATAAATGTCCATATAAAATGCCGGGAGGATAAGGGTTTTGGAAGATTACAGTAAACAACATAAGAAAGCTTGGGAGTTCGATGCTTACGATTTCTGGGTGAGAACTGCAGGGACACCGGAAGAAAGGGCATTAAAGGATAAAGAAAATCCCAAGAAAATGTTGAAACAGTATGCAAACTACTTTGATTTTTTTGCGGGTGTCAAGGTGGCTAACATATGCGGATCATGCGGCAAGAAAGCAATATTGGCATATGGGAGAAGGTATATAACCCGGATTTTAATTATGGCGAATTCGCCATAATTAAAAGTCAGTCAGGTTTGAACAGCTTTAAGATAAGCGTTAAGGAATTTGTGGCTAAGACAAATGCCATATGTATCTAGGCAAAAGCAGGAAGATATATACGCTTTTTCTATATAAGGATCATGTAGTTGAACTATTTGATCTGGATGAGGAAACAAGAGCAAAACATTTATATGAAATGACACTTGTTGCTGAAGCGGCCAAAAATGCGTTTGTAGCAGCAAAAATGAATTATGAATGCCTAGGGAATGGTGAAGGCGGTGCACATATTCACTGGCATCTGTTTCCGAGAAGACCCGGTGATATTGATAATTACGGAAACAATGGCAAGGGCCCTGTTTGGTGGTATTCGCGCGAAAAGATGTATTCTGATGAAAACAGGCCAAGCAAAGAAGAACTTACGGATATGAAAGAAAAGCTTCTCCGTGAACTTGATAAGTTATTGGTAAATAAATTATAGGAGATTTCCGTAACTTACAGAAATATTTCTGATTACTGAAAGGGAAAAATTATGTTCAAAGAGTATTATGAAAAGCTTTTGGAGCAGTTAGCCATTGATTTCAACAGTACTCCAGCAGCTTTACAAGCGAAGGATATAATAATAACAAGTTCTGCACTGAATGATGGTAGAAGGAGCTACAGCCCAGGTAAACCATTCCTGCAAATGGCGACACTTGGATCAACCACTATTATTATGGCAGATGAATGTTTACACAAGTTTCTGCATGGTATGATTGAAGATGAAGATGGTCATCACTTATTTGAATTTGATAAGCTTTTGAGACTGAATGAAGAACTGAAACAGTATGGGTATCAAATGAATCCGACGCATCACATGTTCCTCCCTAGTTGTAATGTAATAGAGGAAGGCCATTTCAAGGTGGAGTGGTTTCATGATAGTGAAATTAGCCAATTCTATGGTGATACTCGGTTTCCGAATGCGATTGCATATCCAACGCCATGTCCGGTACGTCCTGATAGAATCGTAGTTATTGCTCTTGATGGGGACACTATCATGGGTATGGCAGGATGTTCGGAGGATGCACCGCATTGGCACCAGATAGGAATTGATGTTCTTCCTGAATACAGATCACGAGGGATTGGTTCCTATCTTGTGACGCTGCTTAAGAACAGGATTATTGATATGGGTGACACTCCATTTTATGGAACCGCAGCGGCAAATATTCAGTCACAAAATATTGCTATTAAGAGTGGCTTTAAGCCTGCATGGGTGGAAACTGAAGCAGTAAAGATTGGAGATGGAAACTGACAAATTATATAGGGGAGTGTATGAAATCGGCATTAGGGACAGATTGAGCAGGAACAGATGGCCAGGATTAAAGCAAAGGCTAAAAAGGGAAAAATAATGTTGGATGAGTGAAATTGAATTGCTTACATTGAGTGATTTAAAGTGATCAATCTGAACACTTTAAGAATCAGTAACGGGATTTCAACGTGTAAATGATTTTTGAAAGAAACAGAATTTAACCTGGAATTATAGAAATGAGGCACATGTTTTTTTCGAATTTATCAGGACAAATGTCCAGATAAATGTCCATATAAATGCAGAGCTCATAGAAGTAGAACAGGTCATTTTTAATCTGCTTCAGAATAATGAGAGGATTGTAAAGCGCAAAATAAAGCGCAATAAAGCGCAGAAGAGTACGTAGACGGATCCTGATTTTATAAGATAATGAAAAAACAGAGGTGATTTTGGTGGAAGATTTTACCATAAACGAGATGCAGGAAATGCAAAGGAATTTGCAAGAAAAATATAAGGACAAATGGGAAACCATAGGCCCGGAGACTGGGAAGAATAAGCTCCTTTGGATGGTTGGAGAGATTGGAGAAGTTATAGATATCGTTAAGAAAAATGGCGGGACAAAAGCATGCTCTGATGCCAAACTCAGAAATGACTTAGTTGAAGAAATGGCAGATGTTCTCATGTATTATAACGATGTTATGCTTTGCTATGGGATTACTGCTGAGGAATTAAAACAATCTTATTCCCAAAAGTATAAAAAGAACATGGAGCGATGGTAATTATGACGTATTATATGAACTTATGGGATGATTCTTTCCAGGCAATCAAAGAGGGGTGGAAAACCATCGAAATGCGCCTAAATGATGAGAAAAGATCGATTATTAGCGTTGGTGATACTATAGAGTTTACTAATACAACGACACAGGAAAAGATATCCTGCCAAGTTGTAAACATATATAAATACGCCAATTTTGCTGAATTATACAAGCATCACGATAAGATATCCATTGGTTACAAAGAAGATGAAACAGCAAACCCGGATGATATGCTTTTGTACTATACAAAAGAAGATATAGAGAAATATGGCGTTGTTGGAATTGAAATTTCAGTGACAGCGCAGGTGTAAAAGAGGTGTTTTGATTATGGAATATAATTGTGGTTTTACGGAGGACAATCGCTGGTTTCGATATCGTGCTGCGGCAATCATAGTCGAAGATGGATGTGTATTATTTGCGGGTAACGAAAAGGATGATTATTACTATTCTATAGGCGGTGCGGTCCATATGGGAGAGACTGCTGAGGATGCGGTTAAAAGAGAAGTTTTTGAGGAAACTGGTGTCCATTATGAAATTGATCACCTTGCAGTGATTCATGAGAACTTTTTTAATGAAAATATGGGTGCGCTAAAGAATAAGGATTGCCATGAGATCGCTCTATATTTTGTGATGAAATCCAGAGGTACCAAAGAACTGAAAAGTAACAGTTTTACTCAAGGCGTAAGAGAGAATATGTATTGGATTCCAATTTCGGAGCTTGATAAATACAAGGCATTCCCTACGTTCATGAAGGAATTCTTACAATCTGAACGTATGGGCGTCGAGCATATTGTAACGGATGAGAGGACTGAAAAAGGATAATGAAGATTAATATTGCATTTTTACAGATATTACCGGGAAGCAGTTTAGAAGAAAATCTCGCCATTGGGAAAAAAGCTTGTGTCACTGCAAAAGAAAAAGGAGCGGATATAGCACTATTTCCGGAAATGTGGAGTGATGGATATTACCTGCCTCAAGAGAAGGATGTAATTGATTCGTTAGCCATAAAAAAAGATAGTGATTTTATCAATGAATTCCGTGAATTAGCGGCAGAACTTCAAATGGCGATAGGGATTACGTACCTTGAGGTTCACGATACGAAACCATTAAATTCGGTTATCTTTTTCGACCGAGCAGGTAGAGAAATACTACACTATTCCAAGGTGCAGACGTGTGCATTTGATTTAGAAAAAGTACTGTCCGGGGGAGATGACTTTTATGTGGCTGACTTAGATTTGGGGAGTGGTACGGTTAAAATTGGATCTATGATTTGCTTTGATCGTGAATTCCCTGAGAGTGCAAGGATATTGATGCTGAAGGGAGCAGAGCTTATTCTTGCGCCAAATGCCTGCCCTATGGAAATCAATAGATTATCAGCACTACGAACCAGAGCATATGAAAACATGGTGGCAGTTGCAACATGCAATTACCCTGAAGGGCACCCTGATTGTAACGGACATTCGACACTTTTTGATGGGGTTCCGTGGCTTCCTGATGAGCCTGGAGTCCGGGATATGTGTGTGATGGAAGCACCGGGGGACCCAGGAGTATATATTACGACACTTGATCTTGATATGCTTCGCACGCACAGAAGTAACGATATCATGGGCGACAAGTACAGACGGCCGGAAACTTATGGTATTCTGTCGGATGTTAATGCCAAGGGGATTATATGATGATTTGATAACACTTTTATGATAACAATTTGATAACATTAGCTGATACAGTCCATGCGATATGGACAGCTGAAACCAAATGGAATCAAATCGTGACAGAAAACCCTAACAAAAATGTTTAAGACACAGGTTTAGTTAGGGAGATGGAATAATACACGGGATTTTGCAATGCCAGTATTTATACGGGATTGCGGATGATAGACCGAAGTCATCTTGAGCTAATGCAGAGAGTTTTCGTAAACTATCAGTTCATAAAATGAGCCGTAGTGAATGTATTCAATACAATAAATCATTTGCTACGGCTTTTTGTTGCGCTTATTAATTTGTTTTTGGTTTGCGTTTACGTTTGGGCTTTTTGGCTGATGCGCTGTCGGATGCCTCTTCGGGAGATGGCTTATCTTTTTTTCTCTTGGGAATGATGTTTGGCGAGGATGGCGTAGACAATCTGTTCCTTGCAACCAGAGCTAAGACATTGAAGGATGGACTCGATGGGCAGATGGAAGCATGTCGGATAAATCTGATATGGTCACAAAGACTGATAATGATTTGGAGACTGAGCCTGAGGATGACCCTAATACCTGGTATCATGGCATAGATGTGGATTTGGCAGGCTTAAAGGAGCAGAACGAGGACATTGTTGGCTGGATTTACTTTGAGGACGGGGAAAGTATCAGTTATCCGCTTCTTTATTCCGGTTATGATTATTATCTGCGGAGGAATTATCTGAAGGAAGAAGAGACAGCAGGATCGATTTATATTGATGGGAACAACAGCCCTGATTTAGACGATTCACATACGCTAATCTATGGTCACAACATACGCAATCTTTCTATGTTTGGAAATTTGAAGTTCTATAAGACAGAAGAAGACTATTTTGAAAACCACAGATATTTTCAGCTGATCACAGAGAACGGCGCTTATCGTTATGAAATCTTTGCCTATAAGGATGTCGGGACTTTAACCGGTGGAATCTATACCACATGGAAGTATGTGGATGAAGATTTTAAGGATTTTGTTGAGAATACTATATGCCAAGGAAGCTATGTAGATGCGGATATAGAAGTTGATGATGAAACTCACATTGTTACATTATCCACCTGTTCTTATGATTCAGATGTAAGATTTACAGTAAGTGCCGTGAGGGTAGATGAGCATGAGTGGAAGAACCGATAAAAATAACAATTGAAATATGGACGCATTTATGCTATCATAATGTCAGAAAGAAATAGCAGAGGATAAGCATGTATAACATTGATTTCTATCGAACAGAAAATGGAGACTGTGATATAGAAGAGTTTCTTGATGATTTGCAAAAACGTGCGCAGACAAATAAGGACGCTCGTATCCAACATAAGCAAGTTGCTCAGTATATTCAGTTTCTTGAAGATTATGGAACGAGACTCGGTGAAAAAGTAACCAAACATCTTGATGATGGTATCTGGGAACTGCGTCCGGGCAATAACCGTGTAATGTTCTTTTATTTTAAAGATGATACATTTGTGTTACTTCATCATTTTCGCAAGAAGACACAAAAGACTCCGAAAAGAGAAATAGAAAAAGCAAAGTCGGAACGTGACGATTGGATATCCAGAAAGGGGTGAGCTATATGAGCGATTGGACAAAATATAAAGAAAAGGTAAGAAATACTAATCCAGAAATTGGAAAAGATATTGATGAGGTAGAGGAGATTTCTGCTATTGTAGGTGCAATGATTGAGCAGAGACATAGTTTGGAACTATCTCAAAGAGATCTTGCAGAACTATGTGGTATTCCTCATTCTTCTGTTGCAAGAATTGAATCAGGCAAGACTACCCCAAATCTTTCCACGCTATTAAAGATTTTTAATCAGCTTGGCTTAAGTTTTACGGTACAGCCTACAATGAAGATGGCTAAACCGGTAAAGTAATTCGTGGTTGCAATTTGGTTGCAAAAACTCTTAGAAAAAATAAAATTACGTAGAATGAGTGGAATTCCACCACAATATTTAGATTCAAAATCACGATATAGAGCCAATATAAGGTATCGTGACTAGAACTTGAATAGTTCCAAGAGGTTTGCAAGTATATATAAATCCAGTAAAATCAAGGGCTGAGAGCATTTGCTCCCTAGAAGGATTCTGAATATAAAGAAACCAATCCCTTGATTCTTTTCGGTAAGTTTTATAGAAAAGGCAGAGGGAAAGGATACGGCATTACTATAGATCCAGGTTTCCAACAGGAAATCATGGAAGCATATCCTGACACATCAATTGAAGAGATGCTTAAACGCAGTGGACTTGCCAAAATGGTAACGCCGCAGCTGACAACAGTCAGACAGGATGTTGTATATCGTGCCAGTAAAGCAGTTGAGTACCTGCTCAAAATGAAGAACGACCATGAATATTCAGTAACAGAAACAGTTCCGGTAAAGCTGATAATTAGAGATAGTAGTAAAATTATTAATAATAATTAAAAGCATGACGAAATGCTATAATAATACATATGATTTGAAGAGCTTATTTTTGAACTTATCAAATCGTATGTATTATTTTTATTAATGGAATTATAAATATGATTATTAATACAGGACAACGTACAGATATTCCGGCTTTTTATGCAAAATGGTTTGCGAAAAGACTGCAGGAAGGATTTGTATGTGTAAGAAATCCATTTGATTTACAACAGGTTAGTAAATATATACTAAGCCCTGATGTCGTTGATATTATTGGTTTTTGTTCCAAAAATCCGGCGCCAATGTTTCCCTACATGGAGCTTCTAAGGGATTATGGACAATTCTGGTATGTAACAATTACGCCATATGGCAGAGATATCGAACCCAACGTTCCTGATAAACATAAGCTTCTGGAAGATTTCAAGCATTTATCAGAAATTGTAGGTATTAATTCAATTGGCTGGAGATACGATCCTATTTTTATAACAGAAAGATACACCGTTCAATACCATTTGAAAGCATTTGAACAAATGGCAGGAGCGCTTTCTGGATATACAAACACCGTAGTAATTAGTTTTATAGATTTATACAAAAAGGTAATAAAAAACTTTCCTGAAGTCAGAGAAGTAAGCTATGAGGATAAGCTTATTCTTGGTCAAAAAATAATAGAAATATCACGAAAGTATGGAATGACCGTACGTCCCTGCGCAGAGGGAGATTTTTTACAACGTTACGGAGCGGACTGTTCTGGATGCATGACCGTGGCAATGTATGAAAAGGCTTTACAAAAAAGACTCCTGGTTCCAAAGAAAAAAGCAGCAAGAGAGCAATGTGCATGCTATTTGTCAGGGGATATTGGTGCCTATGACAGCTGCATGCACCTATGCAGATACTGCTATGCCAATAATGATAGAGATAAAGTAATGCAAAATTACAAGCTTCATGATCCGGAGTCCCCATTTTTGATTGGCGGATATCAGGCAGATGATATAATTCATGAAGTGGAACAAAAATCTTGGATAGACAGGCAGATTTCATTATTTGATTAAAAGAGAGATATTCATATGATAAACACAACCTTGTGCTATATAGAAAAAGACAATAAATACCTTATGCTTCATAGAACCAAGAAGGAAAATGATCTTAATCAGGACAAATGGATTGGCGTTGGCGGTAAGTTTGAAAAAGATGAAACACCGGAGGAATGCCTTATTCGTGAAGTGCAGGAAGAGACAGGGCTGACTCTTACTAAATATAAACTTCGAAGCGTAGTTACTTTTTTGTCCGATAAATGGGAAACTGAGTACATGTACTTGTTTACAGCCTCCGAATTTGAAGGTGAGGTAAAAGAGTGTGATGAAGGCGAGCTGGTCTGGGTCGATAAGGACGAAGTGTTAGGACTTCCTACCTGGGAAGGTGACCATATCTTTTTGGAGCTTATAGCAAAAGACACTCCATACTTTTCATTAAAGGTAAGATATGAAGGCGAAAAGCTGGTTGAAAGTAAGCTGATTGAATACAATGACTAAAATTAGGGCAAATGCCTTTGAATTAAAATAAATCTATTAAAATACAGGAATATTAATTTTTTAATGACATACAATATAAATATAATCAGATCAAAAAGAAAGACAATGTCTCTTGAAATAAAGAATTCAGGGGAATTGATAGTTAGAGCACCGCAGCGACTATCTGATAATGATATATATAAATATATATCAGAAAAAGAGAGCTGGGTTCAAAAGCATATGGAAATAGCCGCACGGCGTGAAGAACAAAACGGAAGCAGGGAAGAACTTTCGGAATGGGATCTGAAGATGCTTACCAAGGAAGCTCAGCGCGTAATACCAATACTTGTAAGACAATATGCACATAAAATGAATGTTACATATGGAAAAATAACAATCAGGCATCAGAGAACAAGGTGGGGGAGCTGTAGCAGCACAGGCAATCTAAATTTTAACTGCCTTCTGATGAAAGCACCACGAAGGGTTCAGGAATATGTTGTAGTACATGAGCTTGCTCATAGACTTGAAATGAACCATTCAGATAGCTTTTGGAAAATTGTTGAAGATATAATGCCGGATTATAAAGATTCCAAAAAGTGGTTAAAAGAAGAAGGGGCAAGCATTATCTGACGAGAAAAATGCTAAATATCCCATGAAAAGTCAAAGATTGAAAATAAGTTAACAATCGTTGACTTTTTTTAATAAAGAGATTAAAAAGCATCAAGAAAAAAGATAAATTTTTCGTGATGTTTTTTCTTTTTATCTGTTATAATTCTTGTGATTAATTTGAGAATTGAAAAGGAGATGAATTATGCCACAAAGAACAGATATCCATAAGGTACTAATTATTGGCTCTGGACCAATTATAATTGGTCAGGCATGTGAGTTCGATTATTCCGGAACTCAGGCATGTAAGGCACTCAGAAGCCTTGGCTATAAGATTATTCTTGTTAACTCCAATCCGGCAACTATTATGACAGATCCTGAAATGGCAGATGTAACTTATATCGAGCCATTAAATGTTGAAAGACTTGAGCAGATAATTGCCAAGGAAAGACCGGATGCTCTTCTTCCTAATCTGGGAGGTCAGTCAGGACTCAATCTCTGCTCTGAATTATACAAAGCAGGCGTACTTGATAAATACAATGTTGAAGTAATCGGTGTTCAGGTTGATGCCATAGAGCGTGGTGAAGATAGAATTGAGTTCAAAAAGACAATGAATAGCCTTGGCATCGAAATGGCAAAAAGTGAAGTTGCTTATAGCGTAGACGAAGCACTTTCAATTGCTGACAAGCTCGGATATCCAGTTGTTCTTAGACCAGCCTACACAATGGGTGGCGCTGGTGGTGGCCTTGTATATAACAAAGAAGAATTACAGACAGTATGTGCCCGTGGCCTTCAGGCATCTCTTGTACATCAGGTACTTGTTGAGGAATGCGTAACAGGTTGGGAAGAGCTTGAGCTCGAAGTAGTTAGAGATAAAGACAACAACATGATTACTGTATGCTTTATCGAAAACGTAGATCCAATGGGTGTTCATACTGGTGACTCCTTCTGTACAGCTCCAATGCTTACAATATCAGAAGATGTTCAGAAAAGACTCCAGGAACAGGCCTATAAGATTGTTGAACATATTGGAGTAATTGGCGGTACAAACGTTCAGTTTGCTCATGATCCTAAATCAGACAGAATTATCGTAATTGAGATTAACCCAAGAACATCTCGTTCTTCTGCGCTTGCTTCAAAAGCGACAGGCTTCCCTATTGCTCTTGTATCAGCCAAGCTGGCAACAGGACTTACTCTGGCAGATATTCCTTGTGGCAAATATGGAACTCTTGATAAATATAAGCCAGACGGAGACTATGTAGTAGTTAAATTTGCACGCTGGGCTTTTGAAAAGTTCAAAGGCGTTGAAGACAAGCTTGGAACTCAGATGAGAGCTGTCGGAGAAGTAATGAGCATTGGAAAGAACTACAAAGAAGCTTTCCAAAAGGCTATTCGCTCACTGGAGAAGGGCAGATATGGCCTTGGCTTTGTTAAAAATTATAATTCTCTTTCAAAAGAAGAACTGTTAAAGCTTCTTGTTACACCTTCAAGTGAGAGACACTTCATTATGTATGAGGCTATTCGCAAAGGTGCAACTGTTGATGAGCTTTTTGATCTTACACATGTTAAAAAGTACTTTATTGAACAGATGAAGGAACTTGTTGAGGAAGAGGAGACTCTGCTTAAAAAGAAAGGCTCTCTTCCAACAGACAAACAGCTTGTTCAGGCAAAAAAGGATGGTTTTTCTGATAAATACCTCAGTGAAATCCTTGCTATTCCTGAAGCTGATATCAGAAGCAGAAGAGAAGCAATCGGTATGGAGCAGAGCTGGCAGGGTGTTCATGTAAGTGGAACAGAAAACAGCGCTTATTATTACTCCACCTATAACGATGAAGACAAGAATCCGGTATCTGAAGGAAAACAGAAGATAATGATTCTTGGCGGAGGCCCAAACAGAATCGGACAGGGTATTGAGTTTGACTACTGCTGCGTACATGCTGCACAGTCTCTTAAAAAACTCGGCTTTGAAACTATTATTGTTAACTGCAATCCGGAAACCGTTTCAACTGATTACGATACTTCAGATAAGCTTTATTTTGAGCCGCTAACACTTGAAGATGTACTGAGTATTTACAAAAAAGAGAAACCTGTTGGCGTAATTGCGCAGTTTGGTGGACAGACACCACTTAACCTTGCAGCAGACCTTGAAAAAAATGGTGTAAAAATATTAGGAACAGCTCCTGATGTAATAGATCTTGCTGAGGACAGAGACTTGTTTAGAAACATGATGGACAAGCTTGAAATCCCTATGCCTGAATCAGGAATGGCTACAACTGTTGAAGAAGCTCTTGAAATTGCAGGTAAGATAGGCTACCCAGTCATGGTTCGTCCTTCTTATGTACTTGGCGGACGTGGAATGGAAGTAGTTTATGATGATGAAAGCATGACAGGATATATGCAGGCAGCAGTCGGAGTAACACCTGACAGACCTATTCTGATTGACAGATTCCTTAATCATGCAATGGAATGTGAGGCTGATGCAATTAGTGATGGTAATCATGCATACGTACCAGCAGTCATGGAGCACATCGAACTTGCGGGTATTCACTCTGGTGATAGTGCCTGCATAATTCCATCAAAGCATATTCCTGAAAAAGCACTTGAGACAATCAAGGAGTATACAAGAAAGATTGCAGAAGAGATGCATGTTGTAGGCCTTATGAATATGCAGTATGCAATTGAGAATGACAAAGTATTTGTTCTGGAAGCTAATCCAAGAGCATCAAGAACAGTACCACTGGTGTCAAAGGTGTGCGGAATAAGTATGGTGCCTATCGCAACAGATATTATCACTTCTGAGCTTACAGGTAGAAAGTCACCTATAAGTGAGCTTGGAGATAGGACTATTCCATACTATGGTGTAAAAGAAGCTGTATTCCCATTCAACATGTTCCAGGAAGTAGACCCTGTACTTGGGCCAGAAATGCGTTCAACTGGTGAAGTACTTGGAATGGCCAAGACTACTGGTGAAGCTTTCTTTAAGGCTGAGGAAGGCGCACAGGCAACTCTTCCAACCACAGGAAATGTGCTTATCTCAGTAAATAGACAGGATAAGCCTGAAGTAGTTGAGGTTGCAAAGCTTTTTGCACAGGCAGGATTTAAAATCTATGCTACAGGTACTACCTGCGACATAATAAACGAAGCTGGAATAAATGCTACAAAAGTAAATAAGCTTTACGAGGGAAGACCAAATATTCTTGATATGATGACAAATGGAGATTTACAACTTGTAGTTAACTCTCCAGTTGGAAAAGACAGCATACATGATGACAGCTACCTTAGAAAGTCTGCTATTAAATATAAGATTCCATATATTACAACAATGGCAGCAGCTAAGGCGGCAGCAGAAGGCATTGCGTATGTAAATGAACATCCGGATAGTGAGCTTAAATCACTTCAGGAGTGGCATAGCCTTATAAAGTAAAATAAAAAACTTCTCAGGCCCATAACGGACTTGAGAAGTTTTATTTTGAAAAAAATTATGAATCAATTAAAGAAGAGCGTTTAACTTAGCTTCCATTGCAGCTTTGTTAGAAGCACCAACAACTTCATCTACTACCTCACCATTTTTAAAGAACTTAAAGTTAGGAATGGACATAACACCATATTTTGCAGCAAGATCTCCATTATCGTCTGCGTTGATTTTTCCAACCTTAACCTTGCCATCATATTCTTCAGCAAGCTGTTCAACTATTGGCATCATCATCTTGCAAGGTCCACACCAGTCTGCATAGAAGTCAACTAAAACAGGTATATCACTCTTTAATACTTCTTCTTCAAAATTAGCTTCGTTAAATGTATATTCCATAATGTATCTCCTTTCAAAGGTGTATCACTAACTATTTCATAATTACATTTTACACAATTAAATAGCATTGTCAACCAATATTTTTTAAAAAACGATATTATTTATAGTATAATTCAAGTATAGTAATAATTAGCTAAAACAAACGATTTATGAAATGAGTAGAAAATATATTGAATACGATGTCGCTAACAATAGAAGAACAGAAAAAGTATAAAATAATTATTCCTGCTTATGAGCCGGAGGAAAACCTTCTCACTTTTGTTGCAAGTCTGCAACAGGAGCTTTCTTCAGAAATTATTATTGTGGATGATGGAAGCGGAGACGCTTATAGACATATTTTTAAGAAACTTCAGGAAAACTATGCCTGTAAGATACTTACGCACTATGTAAATATGGGCAAAGGCAGGGCTTTAAAAGATGCGTTTAATTATTGCCTGAATACTTATTCTGATTTAAAGGGATGTGTTACGGCAGATTCTGATGGCCAGCATACTCCCAAGGATATCGCAAGATGCATGGAGAAACTTTATCAAAATCCTGACAGATTGATCCTTGGTGCCAGGGACTTTTCTGGAGAAGATATCCCTTTCAAAAGTAAATATGGAAATAAAATAACTACTTTTGTTGTAAAACTGTTTTGTGGAATGAAGATCTCTGACACACAGACTGGGCTTAGGGCGATTCCTACCAGCTTTATGTCGCAGATACTTACAACTCCAGGTGAGCGATTTGAGTATGAAATGAATATGCTGATAGATAGCAAATATGCATGTCCAATCATTGAGCTCCCGATTCAGACAATCTATGAATCAAAGGATAACCACAAAACGCATTTTGATCCAATAAGGGACTCATATAGAATATATAAGATATTTGGCAAGATGTTTTTACATTATACAATTTCATCCTTGTCATCCTGCGTGGTGGACCTGTTGCTTTTTTCAATGTTTTGCCAAATGTTCAAGGAAGCAATACCGGTATATTACGTAACTATTGCAACAGTGCTTGCCAGAGTGATATCAGCAAGCTACAACTACCTGATCAATTATAAGCTTGTTTTTCATAGTAATGACGGCTATGCCAAGACTGGTGCAAAGTACTTCTCGCTGGCTGTCATGCAGATGTTCTTAAGTGCTACGCTCGTTACAATACTTAACATGCTAATACCGGTAATACCAGAGACGGGTATAAAAATTGTGGTTGACGTATGCCTTTTCTTTATAAGCTATTATGTTCAGAGAGAATTTATTTTTAAAAAAATAAAATAACAATCGGAGATATGATATGTGGATATTATCCATAATTGGGCTGCTTTTAGCAGCCTTTTTGCTAAGACGAAAATATAAGCTTGATTTTTATATTGCGCTACCATTTTCTTTGGCACTAATGATACTCATCATGTATGTGCTGGCATTCTTTTCTGCTCTTAAATACATAGATTTACTGGCTGCAGTAGAGATAATAGCCTTTGGTATATATTTTAAAAAAAGCAGCAAAATCCAAAAAACTGAAATTAGAAGCGAATTTCTTGAATTTCTGAAGCTTCCACAATTGTGGAGTGTAATAATTATCAGTATATCTATAACTATTCTTACCTTCGGACAGTTTGTGTCCTGGTGGGATGACCTTAATTACTGGGCTACAGATACAAAAGCGCTATATTATACCAACGGTTTTGCGGGAAAATACGGCAATGTTGCGCCAGAATTTGGCGATTACCCTCCGGCAGTTCAGCTTATGAAATGGTGGTTTCTGCATTTTGCAACTACCTATACAGAAGGACTGCAGTTTGCAGGATACTATTTTATGAATTTTGTGTTCCTTTTGCCTGTCATAAAAGAACTGAGAAGCAAGAATATTCTGATTCATGTTTTGGGATGCACAATTCTGTCATTTATTCCAAGTATGGTAGATCAGTTTTGGGCTTATGGTACCTGTGCTGATGTAACCATGGGCATTCTTTATGGAGCAGCGCTGCTTGAATTTTACAGAGCGTCAAAAGATGAGAAAGAGGATAACGCATATAGAAATATTTATATTGCGGCTATTTTATCAGTGCTGATTCTGGTAAAAACAGTAGCGATTGAATGGGTTGTATTTGCAATACTTTTTGGAGTGATACTAAAGACGTTAACGCTTTACCCATTCAAAAAGAATTCTATTGGCAAAGGTATATCGATATTAGTAATAGCAGCACCTGCAATTACTGAAATCAGCTGGATGCTTTTTTGCCTAATAAATCGAAGAGTTGCCAAGCTTACAAGCGCAGGCGTAAAAATGGCAGCCAGTGGCAATTATACGCTTCCAGGAGATGCAAAAGAAAGGCTGACTGCATATCTTCAGGGCTTCTGGCAGTATGCCATGCATGGAAATAATAGCATATTTCTTGATTTATCAGCAGGTGCTCTATTAATTGTAATCATAGTAATTCTTGCAGGCTTATCAGCGTTGAAATTCCTGGAAAAAAAGGAGTTTCATAAGATGCTGTTATTTGCGCTACTTACAGCTTTTGCAGCTTATGGAATAATACTAATTGGACATCTGACTATATTTCAGACTGAGAATCAGTATTTGGAAGCATCAGTTATGGCAAAATCAATTGAAAGATACGGTGCTCCATTTTCCATTGGCTTTATTATGCTTCTGGCAGGCATTGTTTTATCGTACAAAGGTGTAAAAAACTATCTAGTGAAGATAGCACTTGCAGCTACAGTGCTACTGACTGTGGATTATTCTGCTATTGCCTATGCTTACGGAGGCTATTATGCAGAGAGAGAACAGGCACTGACAGATAGACAGAGTATGATAGGTGAAGTTGAGAGCACATTTTTAAATACTATATCTGGAAAAACTCAGCTTTATGGTAATAGGGTGATATTTATACAGGATGCTACGGAGATACATTGGATTCGCAATACTTATACCAATTTTTATGCTTCACCAATACCTGTTGTCTATGCAAGCCTTTATGCAGAAGAACTGACAGCAGAGGCAATATTAAATCAAATATCAACGTTACATGGTTCATATATTTATATTCAGGAAATGGACGCAGATATAGGAACAATTTTGCAGCAGTACATGCTGGATGGTGATGAATTTCAATATAATAAGGTGTATGAGATAGTTGAAGATAATGGAGAAACATATTTCAGAATAATTTAATATGTTTTTACGCTAAGTATATAGTATGATTATGTTAGGTATGTATGTGTATCAGTGTGTGATTGTTTATTATTTGTAAGGAGTAATGGCATGAAATCACTAAGTGAAGACATTATTGGTGCGGTATTTAACAGGTACAAACTTATTTACCAGCTGGACATTGAGCAGGCAAAGGCGTGCATAGTTTACGGAGATAAAAACCTGGATCCACTGGAATATCCACAGGAATGTTCTACAGACGAACTACGCATAATTGCCCGAAAACATAATTTTGAAAAAATATCATTGGAAAATGATAGCAATAGTATATTGATATGCCTGTTAAATGAGACAGAAGGCAGTAATTGGGAAAATACAGGCTATAGCCAGCTTGATCACATTGCCTTTGTTTCCAAGATGTCTCACGATATCAGAACGCCTATGAATGCGCTTTTGGGCTATGTTATATTAGCTGGAACCAAGATCAATCAGCCTGAAGTTCTTGCAGGTTATTTAAATAAAATACTGGTATCTGGAAAGAGAACCATACAGATTATAAATGATGTAATGGATCTTGTAAGACTTACCAGCAAGAGAGTGACTGTGGAAAATAAATCCCATGATATGGGAAGCGTTGTAGGTGAAATAAAGAAAACCATCGAGCCTCAGACAGATGCCAAAACGCAGACCTTTGTTGTTGAAGCAGACATCAAAGATAGTAGTGTATTATGTGATGTGACCAGATTAAACCAGATTCTGCTCAATCTTTTGACAAACTCAATTAAATATACACAGCCAAACGGAGAGATTGTTTTTAAGATATTCCAAAAAGAAGATGCTACTCCGGGAAAGGTAAAGTTTGAATTCATAGTTCAGGATAATGGATATGGCATGAGCGAAGAGTTCCAGGAGCATATGTATGAGCCTTTTGAGAGAGAACATAATGCAGCAATAAATGCCATTGAGGGAACAGGGTTGGGCCTTTCAATTGCCAAGATGACTACAGAACTTTTGGGTGGAACTATTGAGGTATCCAGCACCATCGGCGAAGGAACAATGTTCACTGTAACGCTTGAATTTGATAAGGGAGATATTTCTGCTAATAATGCCATTGTTGGAATGACAGAATATAAGGGCTCAAGTAGTAATGAGCTACGCTATGCAACAGATTCTCTAATGTCTGGCAAAGTGCTGGAAGGAAGGAGAATTCTTGTAGCAGAGGATAATGAAATAAATCAGGAGATTATTACCGAGATATTGCAACAGCTAGGTGCAATGGTTGAGATGACGTCAAATGGACAAGAAACGTACGAAACAGTGAAGAATAGCTATTATGGCCAATTTGATGTTATACTTATGGATGTTCAGATGCCTGTAATGGACGGAAATGACGCAACAAGGCGTATTCGAGAGCTTAGCGATGGCAAACTGGCCGAGATTCCTATAATTGGTGTCAGTGCCAACGCATTTACAGAAGACAGGCAAAAAGCTAGTGATGTTGGCATGAATGGATATATTTCCAAGCCGATTGATATAGCAGAGCTCTTAGGTACTATTCAGGGACTTTTATAATGCAGCAGAGTGAACATAAAAATAGAATAATTTGGCTTGATGAATTAAGAGGATTAACAATAGTTAGCATGGTCTTTTTCCATGCCTTATGGGATATAGTATATCTCTATGGACATTATATAGGATGGTATAGAGGAACGCCTGGATATGTATGGCAGCAGAGCATTTGTATGACTTTTATAGTTATTTCAGGTTTTTCTTTTCATTTTGATAAGCATCCAATAAGGAGAGGTGTTTTAATATCGCTACTTGGAATAGGAATCACCATTGTTACGGCTCTGGTAGAACCATCTGCCATCATAATATTTGGCGTTTTAACCTTCTATGGAGCGGCTATTTTACTGGTGACGTTATTTGATAGGCTTTTAATAAAAGTACCTACTATACCAGGCTTTATTATTAGTGTATTATTATTTTTAGTAACACGTGATTTGCCAAGGGGTTATCTTGGATATGAAGGCATAAGATTAGTTAAATTACCAGATTTTTTATACAGAAACATTTTCACAACCTTCTGGGGATTTATGGTAGATGATTTTTATTCTGCGGATTATTTTCCGGTTGTTCCGTGGATATTTTTGTTTCTGACTGGTTACTATATGTATGGGATTTGGGAAAAAAGGACTTTGAATAAATTTGATCTTAAACAAAGTACCTTTTTATCAACATTAGGGAGACATTCGTTGTTTATTTACATATTGCATCAGCCCATATTGTCGCTATTATTTATGCTGGTTTTTTAAATGTAATAGTTAATAATTATTAGAGGCTTATAAGCGTATTAGTTTATAAGCCTAAATTTATGTTAGAGGGAAATATGAAAAAAGAATTCAATTCCAGATCTTCTATGATCTTATATTTTGTAAAGGGGAGCAAGCGCTACTTTTTGTCAGCGGTTTTGTTTGCAGGACTATGTGTCCTTCTTGATATGATAAATCCCAAAATAATTCAATATACCGTAGATACAGTACTGGGTGACGTAGAATCTTCACTGCCTTCATGGCTTGAGAATATTATTCAAACAGCTGGTGGTGTAGAGTTTATACAAAATCACTTATATTATGTGGCATTGGCTGTAATTGTAGTGGCAATCCTGGGCGGAGTGTGCAGATATTTATTCAGAACGCTGAATTCCAAGGGCGCAGAGACTCTTGTTAAGAGAATGAGAGATGTTTTGTACGATCACATAATTCATCTGCCTTTTGCCTGGCACAATCAGAATCATACCGGAGACATTATTCAGAGATGCACTTCAGACGTAGATGTGATCAAGAATTTCCTTTCTGAGCAGCTGACAAATCTGTTCAGAGTAGTGATTCTTATGGTGCTCTCCTTATATTTTATGGCTCAGATAGATATAAAGCTTACTGTTATATCAGCAGCATTTTTTCCAATAATTATCCTGTATTCATTATTTTTCCATAATAAAATTGCGGAGTCCTTTATGGAAGTTGATGCAATGGAAGGAAAAGTATCAGCTATTGCGCAGGAGAACCTAACCGGAGTCAGAGTTGTAAGAGCATTTGGAAGAGAAAAGTACGAAAAAGAAAGATTCGAATGTCAGAACGAAGAATATATGAATACCTGGGTTGGCCTGATGAAGCTTCTTTCAAAATTCTGGGCTACCGGAGACTTGATATCCGGATTGCAGGTAATGCTTATTGTTGTAATTGGCGGTTTGTTCTGCGTTCAAGGCAATATGACAGTTGGAGGCTATATTGCTTTTGTATCCTACAATGCAATGCTTACCTGGCCAGTTCGTATGCTTGGACGAGTAATTTCTGAAATGAGTAAATCCGGAGTGTCAATTGATCGTATCAGATACATTATGAATTCAGATGTGGAACAGGATAAAGCTAACGCTCAAAAACCTGAAATAAACAAGGATATTCAATTTAACCATGTATCTTTCTCCTATGGCGAAGATACTTCCGAAGTACTTGATGACGTCTCATTTACAGTAAAAGCTGGAACTACGGTAGGTATTCTTGGCGGCACTGGCTCAGGTAAATCAACACTGATGTATCTATTAGATAAGCTATATAACATAGAACCTGACTCAGGAAATATTACAATAGGCGGCGTGGATATAGCTGATATAGATACAGAATATTTAAGAGAAAACATTGGAATGGTCCTACAGGAACCATATTTGTTTTCCAGAACCCTTGCAGACAATATAGCCATCACCAGAGATGAGCTAAACATGAAAGAGGTTAGAGAAGCATCCAGAATAGCAATGCTTGACGATACTATTGAAAAATTCTCCAAAGGCTATGAAACCTTTGTTGGAGAAAGAGGAGTTACATTGTCTGGTGGTCAGAAACAACGTGCAGCTATTGCGCAAATGCTCATTAGAAAACCACAGATCATGGTGTTTGACGATTCTCTGTCAGCAGTTGATGCAGAAACAGATGCCAAGATCCGCAAAGCACTTAATGAAAAGACAGAAAATACAACTGTTATACTGATTGCTCATCGAATTACAACTCTTATGAAGGCTGACAACATAATTGTAATGGATAGAGGACAAGTAATAGAAAGTGGAACTCATGAGCAACTGCTTGCAGCAGATGGACAGTATAGCAAGATATACAAATTGCAAAAACCACAGGAGGCTTAAGTGATGGAGAATAAGGGCGCTAATATAAAGCTGCCTTGGTACGGAATTCCAAGACTTATACCATATTTAAAAAAATATAAAAGCAAAATAATAGTAATGGTAATAATTGGTGCAGTTGTTACAGCAATCGATGCCATATATCCGTTATTTAACCGATATGTTCTAAATGTTGTTGTAGGAGAAAAAGATATTTCGCCGCTGCCAGTAGTAGCAATAGCATATGTTGTTCTACTGATTGCTCAGGTTGTAATGAATTATTATTCAACCTTTTTATGCAGCAAAATGGAATTGTGGGTGAATAGAGACTTAAGAAATGCCAGCTTTGGTCATCTCCAGACCTTGTCATTTTCATATTTTAACCAAAACAATGTTGGCTATATTCATGCAAGGGTTATGAGTGACACTGGTAAAATCGGAGAACTGGTATCTTGGAGACTGATGGATATTGTCTGGAACGGTGCATATATACTAGGTGTTATAGCAGTTATGTTTGTAATAAATGTAAAACTTGCTGCATACATAATCATTCTTGTACCAATCGCAGTAGTGATAATTATACTGTTTCAAAAGAAACTGGTTGTATTAAACAGAATAGTAAGAGAAATCAATTCAAAGATTACCGGAAATTTTAATGAAGGAATTACAGGAGTGCGATCAATCAAAACCCTGGTGGCAGAGGAGCGAATAAAACAGGATTTTGAAAAAGATACCGCGGATATGAAACGTAATTCTGTACATGCAGCTCATGTTCAGGCACTTTTTGCTGCAAGTGTAACCTTTTTATCAGCAATAGCACTGTCACTGGTATTGTGGCAGGGTGGCAATATGACCATAGAGCTCCTTATGGAAATTGGTACTTTGTCAGTATTTATGTCCTATGCTCTGGGTATTATGGTGCCTATTCAGTCTATTATCAATACAATATCAGCGCTGATTTCTATTCAGGTAAATATTGAAAGATTTACAAGACTTATGGCTACAGAATCAGATGTTGCTGATACACCGGAAGTAATTGCTAAATATGGAGATACCTTTAATGCCAGAAAAGAAAACTGGGAAGAGCTTCACGGAGACGTTGAATTTAAGGATGTTTCCTTTATGTATCCTGACGGAGACGAATACGTACTGGAGAACTTTAATCTTAAAGTTCCACAGGGCTCTAATATAGCGATTGTGGGTGAAACTGGCGCAGGTAAGTCAACTCTTGTTAATCTTGTCTGCAGATTTTTTGAACCAACAAAAGGTCAGCTTCTGATAGATGGACGAGATGCAAAGGAACGTTCTCAATTATGGCTTCACAGCAATATTGGCTACGTGCTTCAGACACCACATCTATTCTCGGGAACTGTTAGAGATAACCTTAGATATGGTAAACCGGATGCCACTGATGAAGAAATCAATAAAGCACTAAAGCTTGTTTCAGCAGATAAAGTAGTTGCCAAAATGGAGAATGGTCTGGATAGTGATGTTGGAGAAGGTGGCAATATGCTTTCTACAGGAGAAAGGCAGCTCATATCCTTTGCCAGGGCGATACTTGCTGATCCAAGGATTCTTGTGCTGGATGAGGCAACATCCTCTGTTGATACTGTTACAGAAAAAGTCATTCAGGATGCAATTAAAACTGTAATCGAGGGTAGGACATCTTTTATGATAGCGCATAGATTATCAACTGTTGTAGATGCTGACGTAATTCTGGCTGTACGTGATGGAAAAATTGTAGAGCAGGGCAGTCATAAAGAGCTTATGAAGAAAAAAGGCTACTACTACGAACTGTTTAACAGACAATATGAAGAACAGGCAGTAGATATGGCAGCAGGCATTTAATAAATCATATTAGTTGATTTTTTGGAGAGCAGGATTATACTATAAAACGTATTAATAATGCTTATGAATGGAGAAAGACATGTTTTCGTTTCTATTAGGTGCTGATAATCAAATAATAATGCTGCTTGGAGTGATAGCAGCTTTTTGTGCGACTTTTGCCTGTACAAAACTACTTATGAATAGGCTCCCATCAGATCAGGGAAGAGCTTTTGCTGTAGATGGAGCCAAATCCGCTGGAAAACCCAGAGGCGCTGGAATTATATTTGTACTGGTATTTGCTATATGCGCATTATTATTTTCGAACCTTACTATAGAACTTGCGATATATCTATTATTAATCGTTTTTGAAATGATTACAGGCTATATGGATGATGCGGCATCAAAACCATGGGGCGAGTATATAAAAGGTTTTTTGGACCTTGTGGTAGCTGTATTGGTAGCAGGCACATATATTTATTTTAACGGCACTGGTGTTACGCTTGCGTTGTTTGGAATAAGCTTCAGATTGCCGGTAGTATTATTTGCAATACTTGTAGTAGCACTGGTCTGGACTGCCATTAACGTAACCAATTGCTCTGATGGAGTAGATGGACTCTCAGCCACACTGGTTATAGTGACTTTGATGAGTTTTTTCATCGTTATGCAGAAAATAGATTATATAAACAAAGATTTCAATTATGTAATAATCCTCTTTGTTATGTGCCTTGTAGCTTATCTTTGGTTCAATGCGACACCATCACTTCTATTGATGGGGGATGCCGGCTCAAGAGCAATGGGTATATTTATTGCAATTACAGCTTTAAAAAGTGAATCACCGATTCTCTATCTTTTATTATCAATCGTATTGTTATTAGATGGAGGACTTGGACTTCTAAAGGTGGCTCTTTTAAGATTCTGTAAGATTCATATCTTGAAGAATACCAGAACACCGCTGCATGATCATGTCAGAAAAAATGTTGGCTGGTCTAATACACAGGTGGTATTTAGATTTGCTATTATTCAGATTTTTATTTCTGCTGTTGTAATCTATCTTGTAAAGTAATATGAAAACGGAGAATCTTATTAGATGAGAATTCTGATTATAAGGCACGGAGAGCCGGATTATGAGCATGATACCTTGACAGAAAAAGGTGTTCGTGAAGCTAAACTACTGGCTGACAAGCTTGAAAAAGAAAAGATTGAGTACTTTTACGTATCACCGCTGGGCAGGGCCAGAGAAACTGCTGCACCTACTCTCGAGAGATTTGGACAAAAAGAAATCATTAAAGACTGGTTACAGGAATTCTGTGTGCCGGTAGTCAGAGATGATGGGACACCTTATGGCTTGCCATGGGACATAATGCCAAGAGAGTGGATGACCCATCCGGAAAATTTTTCCATTGATAAATGGCAGGATACTGCACTTACTAAATCAGGAGATGTGGAAAAAGAGTATAACAAGGTGGCGTCATCGCTGGATGAGCTTTTAAAGAACCATGGATATGAAAGAAACGGCATGTATTATAATGCAATAAATGCTAACCATGATACAATTGCGTTTTTCTGCCACTTTGGCCTTGAAAGTGTGCTTTTGAGCCATTTGTTAAATTTGCCAGTATACGTTTTATGGCATGCTACCTGCGCACTTCCCACATCAGTCACCACCTTATATACTGAGGAGAGAGAAGAAGGAATAGCAAGCTTTAGAATGACAAGCTTTGGAGATGTTTCTCATCTTTATAATTACGGTGAAGAACCATCCTTCCATGCTCGATTTTGCGAAACATACCTAGACGAAACAAGACATTAATAACAAAGATTTTTGCCGAATTTATGCGGTTTTTTCGTAAAAAATACCTTGTATTTAAACCTGGTATATCTTACTATATATGGTAGTAAAAAAACAGATTTTTATCTATGAAATCTGTAGGTCAAAATGACCATTATTCTAAGATACGGGGGTAAAGGGGTATGAACGAAAAAAGATTTGTTGAAAGTCTGAAGTCTACACTGGATGCAGCTACAGCACCAGGAATTAGAGAAGCTTATGTGTCTCAGGCTGGTTCAGCTGAGCACTATGATGCATTCATTGAAGAGCTTAAGCGTACAATTGAAGCAGTTAATGTTGCATAAATATTAAATAATATGATAAAATCATGCATAGATATGCAAGGGCGCACCTTTCGTCGAGGTGCGCCCTTTTTTCAAAGTAGGAGGTGTACATGATAGAGAGATTAGCTAGCATTAACAGTTCAGTTAATGGCTTTGTCTGGGGATTGCCGATGCTTGTTTTGCTGGTAGGTACGGGAATTCTGATGACAGTTCTAACAAAATGCTTTCAGCTTACACATTTTAAGTATTGGATGAAGCATACTCTTGGAGGAATATTTGCCAACAAGAAAGTGACAGCGCATACAGCCAAGGAAGACAGACAGATAAGTCAGTTTCAGAGCCTGTGCACAGCACTTGCAGCCACAATCGGAACTGGAAATATTGCTGGAGTTGCAGCAGCTCTGGCAACAGGTGGTCCTGGTTCAATCTTTTGGATGTGGATAACAGCATTTTTTGGAATGATGACTAATTATTCAGAAAATGTTCTTGGAATTTTTTATAGAAGAAAAAATGAACATGGCGAATGGTCAGGCGGAGCCATGTACTACTTAAATGATGGTCTGGGTAGCAAAAAGCACTGTAAACAGATTGGTAAGGTTCTGGCAATATTATTTGCAGTATTTTGCGTAATCGCTTCCTTTGGCATAGGAAATATGAGCCAGATAAATTCAATCGCAGTTAATATGAATTCTGTATTTGGAATCCCAATGGCGGTGACTGGCGTAATACTAATGCTCATTGCCGGACTTGTAATTGTAGGCGGAATCAAGAGAATTGCAGCAGTTACAGAAAAGCTCGTTCCATTTATGGCTCTGGCCTATGTTGCGGGTGCAATTATAATTGTCGTATTCAATTACAATTTAATAGTTCCTGCTTTTGTAGCAATATTCAAAGGCGCTTTTGCCATGAAGGCAGTTGGCGGTGGAATTGTTGGATCTGGTGTAAGATCAGCAGTTACATGGGGAATGAAGAGAGGCGTGTTCTCCAACGAGGCTGGTCTTGGATCTTCAGTAATGGTGCATTCCGCTTCAAATGTAAAGGAACCTGTTCAGCAGGGAATGTGGGGAATATTTGAAGTATTTGCAGATACAATTGTTGTATGTACACTTACCGCTCTTGCAGTTCTAACAAGCGGAGTTATGGACCTTAATACAGGAGATATGGTATCTTCTGCTGAGAAAACGGCACTTGTATCTGAGTCATTTTCTTCAGTATTTGGACCTGCAGGAGGTGCCTTTATAGCAATTGCGATTCTTTTATTTGCTTTCTCAACAACTCTTGGCTGGAGCATATATGGAACCAAGGCTTTTGAATACTTATTTGGAACTAAGGCAACGATTGGCTACAAGATTGTATTTGTTTTGTTTATTGCAGTTGGAGCAACCATGAATCTTGAGCTTGCATGGGATCTTTCAGATACATTTAACGGACTTATGGCTATTCCTAACCTTATAGGTGTAATAACACTTAGTAAAACAGTAACTGACATTACCAGAAATTACATAGACAGACATTTTAGGGGAAAAGATATTGTGCCTATGTATTCAGCGTTCCCTGTTATTCAAAAAGAACAGGAAGAAAAAGCTAAAATAGAGCTGATGGAACAGGAAGAAAAGGTGGTATAATAATAAAAACCAGACAGGAAAATCTTGTCTGGTTTATTTTTTGATTAAAATGCAGCGTTTAGAAAAATAAGCGGAGTTGAGGGGATTTGAACCCCTGCGCCAGACGAGCTGACCTACCGGATTTCGAATCCGGACCCTTCAACCACTTGGGTACAACTCCACTAAAGGTGTTCCTGCTCGGAACGCCTTTAATTATACGGAATAGCGACTTGCAAGTCAACAAACGGTTGTTGAAGGTTTTTTAATTTTGTATAATAAAAAAGAGTATTTACCTCAGTAAATAAATGAAACTGCACAACACATATTAAGGAGGCTTTTCCATGAAGAGAATCGGTATGTTGACTAGCGGTGGCGATTGTCAGGCACTTAATGCTGCAATGCGAGGTGTTGTTAAATGTCTGGCTACGAGCGGAATTGAGATGGAAGTATATGGCTTTTTAGAAGGCTATAAAGGACTTATCTATGGTAATTTCAGGATGCTTACTTCCAAAGACTTTTCTGGCATTCTTACTAGAGGTGGTACCATACTTGGAACTTCCAGAACGCCTTTTAAGACAATCAAAGAACCTGATGAAAATGGCCTCGATAAAGTTGAGGCAATGAAGCAGAATTACTACAAATTACAGCTTGATTGTCTGGTTGTGCTTGGCGGAAACGGGTCTCAGAAAACAGCAAATTTACTTAGCCAGGAAGGCCTTAATATCGTATCTTTACCAAAGACAATAGATAATGATCTATGGGGAACAGATATGACCTTTGGCTTCCAGAGTGCGGTTGACATTGCAACAGAAGCTATCGACTGTATCCATACCACAGCTGATTCTCACGGCCGTGTGTTCATTGTTGAAGTTATGGGACATAAGGTTGGATGGCTGACATTGAATGCTGGAATGGCAGGCGGCGCGGATGTAATCCTTATTCCTGAAATACCTTATGATATTCATAAAGTAATAGACGCAATTGAAGGACGTGAAAAGCGCGGATCGAGATTTACAATCCTTGCTGTGGCAGAAGGCGCTATATCCAAGGAAGATGCCAAGCTTTCCAAAAAGGAATATAAAGAAAAACTGGCTAACTACATTTATCCATCTGTATCCTATGAACTGGCAGATCAGATTCAAAAGCTTACAGGAAGAGAAGTAAGGGTAACTGTACCAGGCCACATGCAAAGGGGCGGGGCTCCTGATCCTTATGACAGAGTCTTTGCAAGCAGATTAGGTGCTGAGGCAGGCCAGCTTATTCTTAAGGAAAAATATGGATATATGGTAGCTTATAAAAATAGAGAAATAGTCAAAGTACCATTATCTGATGTGGCAGGCAAACTCAAAAAAGTTCCTGCAGACGCAAGTATAATAAAAGAAGCCAAGATGCTAGGGGTATGTTTTGGCGACTAATACATAAATATAGTTTTGTTGGAGTAGTATTTTAATGGCTTACGTAGCTCTTTATAGAAAATTCAGACCACCAGTCTTTGAAGATGTCAAAGGCCAGGATCATATCGTTACAACACTCAAAAATCAAATTAAATCAGACAGAGTAGGACATGCTTACCTGTTTTGCGGAACACGCGGAACAGGTAAGACTTCTGTTGCCAAAATATTTGCCAGAGCAGTAAATTGCGAGCATCAGGTGGATGGCAGCCCATGTGGAGAATGTGAAACATGCAAGGCAATTGCTGCAGGCAGCAGCTTAAATGTTATCGAGATAGATGCTGCATCAAATAACGGTGTAGATAATGTTAGAGAAATAGTAGATGAAGTTTCTTATTCTCCAACAAAAGGCAGATATAAGGTATATATTATCGATGAGGTTCATATGATGTCTCCAAGTGCCTTTAATGCATTATTAAAGACACTGGAAGAGCCGCCTTCATATGTAATATTTATACTGGCAACAACAGAGCCTCATAAAATCCCGATTACAATTCTGTCCCGTTGTCAGAGATATGATTTTCATAGAATCACAGCAGATATAATTGAAGAGAGATTAAAAGAAGTAACAACAACAGAAAACGTAGCTGTTGAAGAAAAGGCACTTAAATATATAGCAAAAACAGCGGACGGTTCAATGAGAGACTCGCTTAGTCTTCTTGACCAGTGCATTGCCTTTAATTATGGTGAAGAACTCACATATGACAAAGTGCTTAATGTCCTTGGCGCCGTAGATACAGGTATTTTTGGTAGTCTTTTTTCTTACCTGTACAAACAGGATGTTTCATCAGCACTGAATCTGTTGGCTGATGTGGTAGTCCAGGGCCGAGAGCTTACACAGTTCATAAACGATTTCGTATGGTATCTTAGAAACCTGATGCTGGTTCGAACTTCGGATCAGATGGAAGACGTTGTAGATATTTCATCAGACAATCTGCAGGCACTTAAAGAACAGGCGATGAATACAGATATGGAGACTATTCTTAGATATATTAGAGTATTTTCTGAATTGTCTTCAAAAATGAGATATGCAACTCAAAAACGAATTCTTATCGAAATGGAATTTATCAAAATCTGTAAACCGCAAATGGAAAGCACAGATGATTCGATAGAAGACAGAATTCGTATTTTGGAAGAACACACAGCAAAGGCAGACAAGGTATTAAGCGGAATACAAAATGGCCAGATTGCTGTGGCGCAAGCAGCTCCAGGACAGCCACAGGCAAAAGTGACTGAAGTGAAAAAAATCGACAGAGCAGTTCCGGAAGATATCAAGAAAATAGTAAGTGGTTGGGGAAGAATGCTTAATAATATGATCCAACCAGATAAAGGATACTTAAAAAATGCCCGCTTAAGCATGGACAATGATGATAAACTACTTATCGTAATCGATAATAAGATGCTTGCGGAGCATTATCGTGATGAAATGTACTATAATTCGCTCAAAAACTTTTTTGCAGAGCAGATAGGAAAAGAAGTTGATTTTGAAGTGCGATATCTGGAAGGTGAAAAGCGCTTTGAAGAAAATTATATCGACCTAAATGCTATTAACTTTGATATAATAACTGAAGAAGAAATCTCGATGCCAGAGCAAGAGAATACAACATCTGACGAAATGCAGGGATTTGATGCCATAGATATGGACGTCGAACAGATGGAAGAAGAAATTCCGGAAGAGGCTTTTGAGCTTGGAAATCAGATGCAGGTTAATCAGGAAGCTGATGATAATGCATTTGAAGAAAAAGATGTTGAAGAAGATTGATAGAAAAGGAGAATTAAAATGGCAAAACGTGGAGGATTTCCTGGCGGAGGAATGCCTGGTAATATGAATAATCTGATGAAGCAGGCACAGCGCATGCAGCGTCAGATGGAGGAAAGTCAGAAAGAATTAGAAACAAAGGAATTTACTGCAAAAGCAGGTGGTGGTGCTGTGGAAGCAACAGTTATGGGTAATAAGACACTTAAAAGTGTAGTTATTTCTCCAGAAGCAGTTGATCCAGATGATGTTGAAATGCTACAGGATCTTATTGTTGCAGCAGTAAACGAAGCTATGTCACAGGCAGATGCTGCAAGTAGCGATATGCTTGGTAAGATGACAGGCGGCCTTGGAGGATTACCGTTTTAATGGATCTCTATAGTGGACATATAAATAAACTGGTTGAAGAACTTGCGGCTCTGCCTGGCATAGGTGGCAAATCAGCCCAGAGGCTTGCATTCCATATAATAAATATGCCAAAAGACAGAGTTGAAAGACTTACCAAAACAATTTCAGATGCCAGAGAAAACGTACATTATTGTAAAATTTGTTGCACTCTGACAGATGATGAAATATGTCCTATTTGTGGCAATAGTAAGCGAGACCACCGAACTATCATGGTGGTTGAGAATACAAGAGATTTGGCTGCATATGAGAAGACCGGCAAATATGAAGGTGTATATCATGTGCTTCATGGAGCAATTTCGCCGATGCTTGGAGTTGGCCCTGGGGATATTAAACTTGCGGAGCTAATGAAAAGGCTACAGTCAGAAGAAATTGACGAGGTGATTATCGCCACCAATTCAAGTCTTGAAGGCGAAACCACAGCAATGTATATAAGCAAACTTATTAAACCTACAGGTATTAAAGTTACACGTATAGCAAGTGGTGTGCCTGTTGGAGGAGACCTTGAATACATTGATGAGGTGACACTGTTGCGTGCATTAGAAGGACGTACTGAATTGTGACACATTAAATGCATAGTGGAGGACGATATGGGAGTTAAAAGGGAATTTTTAGGAGAAGCAATCAATGGAGCACCTGTATATGGCTATCATATAACCAATACAAATGGCATGGAAGTTGTAGTTATGAATTTTGGAGCAACAATCAAGAACATTTTTGTTACTACCAAAGAAGGTGAAAAGGTTGATGTTGCTTTAGGTTATGATGATCTTTCACAGTATTTTTCAAACGATGTATTCTTTGGATCAACTGTTGGACCAAGTGCTAACAGAATTAAAGATGCAAAATACAAAATAGATGGCGTGGAATACATTTTGCCTGTAAATGATGGTTCAAACAACCTTCATTCAGATGCAAAAGAAGGTATGCATAAGAGAGTTTGGGATACAATAGAGGAAGACAATAGCGTAACATTTACTATTAAGATGGAAAATGGAGATCTTGGATTCCCTGGAAACAGAGAGTTTTCTCTTACATATACATTAAGTGATGATAATGCACTTAGTCTGCATTATCATGCAACCAGCGATGCAAACACACTTATAAATCCTACAAACCACGTATACTTTAACTTGAGCGGTCATAATGCGCAGGAAATAAAAGATCATGTGATGCAGCTAAATGCATCTAAATATACACCAGTTGTAAAAGGAGCTATTCCAACAGGTGAAATATTAGATGTTGCAGGAACACCGTTAGACTTTTTAGAGCCAAAGCCAATCGGAAAAGATATTGATGCAGACTATGAACAGCTTACACTTGTTGGTGGATATGATCACAATTATTGTATTGATAATGCTGATGGAACAAGAAGAAGCTTTTGTACTGTAAGCAGCCCTAAGACTGGAATTACATTACACTGTTCTACAACACTTCCTGGATTCCAGTTCTATTCAGGTAATTTCATAGATAATGTACCTGGAAAAGATAATACTGTATACCAGTATAGAAGTGGCTTCTGCCTTGAAACGCAGTTCTACCCTAATTCTATAAATGAACCAGCTTTTCCTGATTCAGTATTTGGTCCAAATAGAGAATACGATTCAATTACTGTATATCAGTTTTCTTGATAACGGTCTGAACGGGGAAATAAATGGCAGAAGTAAGAGATTTTAGCTTATATGCTGGCAAAAAACTTAATAATGAAGAACAGGCAGCAGAACCTTCTTATCAGGAAAAAATAAGAAATCACAGAATGCTTGTATTTTTTAGAACAGTCGCAATAGTAGCAGTAGCCGTTGTGGCTGTTGCTATTATATACGTAAGCTGGAGAGATAAATACTATTCTGAAGCGTCAATATCTCAAACAGTCAGAATTTCAGATCCATCATCATCTACCATTATTAATCTTAATGGACAAATACTTATGTATAGTAAAGATGGTGTATCACTACTTAATTCATCCGGAACGCAGCTATGGAATCTTACCTATGAGATGCAAAATCCTATTAGCAGAACCTGCCAGGACGTTGTTGCAATAGGTGATTACAATGGCCACTTTATTTATGTGGCAAATTCAGAGGGTGAACTTGGAGAGATTGATACAAATCTTCCTATCAGAGATTTTTGCGTTGCATCTCAGGGAGTAGTAGCAGCCATACTTGATGATACAGATATTACCTGGATATATTTATATGACGCCCAGGGAAATACACTTGCCAGCTTCAAAACTACGATGGCAGATAGCGGATACCCATTGGATGTTGCCATATCTCCTAGTGGAGAACTTGTTTGCGTTTCGTATTTATATCCTGAGGATGGTGAATTAAAAACAAGTATCGCTTTTTATAATTTCGGATCAGTAGGTCAGAATGCTATTGATAACTATGCCAGTGGATATGATTACCCTGGAACAGTGGTGCCGTTCGTTCATTTTCTGGACAATAAAACAGCTTTTGCTGTATCAGATGATAGAATAATGTTTTATACAGGAAGTGAAGTGCCTGTCAGTTCTACAGAGCATATGACAGGAAGCGATGAAATCAGATCCATATATTATGATAATAACTATATAGGGATTGTATTCTTTAATAGTACTGATGAAGGCGAGTATAGACTGGAAGTATATAATTCATCAGGAAGCAAAGTAACAGAAGAGTTTTTTGACATTGAATATAGTAACGTTATTTTCAATAATAATCAGATTATTGTGTATTCTGATTCTGTTATTCTTATATATGGAACTGACGGTGCAGACAAATATCAGGGAAGCTTTGATCAGACGGTAAAGGCTGTAATACCTACATCTATCAGAAGCAGATACATACTTGTTACCGAGGATTCAATACTTACAATGGAATTGAAGTAATATACATCTATTATAGAAGGAACAGATATGCTTTTAACACTAACAATGCCGCAAATGATCACAGTCATTGCGGCATTAATAATTATAGCGTGGCGAATCAGCGACGGATATCATAAGGGAATATTGGAAGAAGCTGCGGGGGTAGTAGCGCTTTTGGCGGCGCTAGCTGCAATATATATGGCGATGAACATAGCTGAAGATATTACCCAATATAGCTTTAAAGGAATAACTACTAAAATCATATATTTTGTAATAGCTATCTTCATATATAAAATAGGACACTTGGTAGGAAGATCGTTAAGGCCGGTAAAAGATATTCCTATAATAGGCGGTCTGGATGCAATACTTGGGGCAGTACTTGGAGCAATAGAGGCTTATATTATCATTTTGCTTCTTCAAAAGATAATTGGTATAGATGCCATTTTTTTAATAGAAGAAATGGTCACGGAATTGTGTACAATTGTCAGAAAATACATTACAAATCTAAAGGAAAATCATTAAAAATTAATCAAAAAAGTATAAAAACTATATATAGAATTTGGTTATACAAAAATTCAAGATGTTGTATTGTTGAGTGTTACGCGGTTTTGGCGATGAAGATTTAAGATTTTTAATCTTCATTGCCTTTATTTATT
Source organism: Butyrivibrio sp. (assembly GCA_045646185.1). Lineage (GTDB taxonomy): Bacteria > Bacillota > Clostridia > Lachnospirales > Lachnospiraceae > Butyrivibrio. The sequence continues at coordinate 194 of JAZRKG010000160.1, read as the reverse complement.
GGATAAAAAAATTGTGTAAAAAATTAATAAAACTTCTTGCATTAATTAAACTCTAGTGCTATACTTTCAATTACCCGCTGCGGTGAGATACATCTCAAATGCAGCGAGAAAAAATTAAAAAAGTTCTTGACAGCAAACGAACGAAGTGATATCCTAACAGAGTTGCTGCGAGAGATGCGGCAAGAACAAAGCAC
>JAZRKG010000159.1:0-9051 GCA_045646185.1 Butyrivibrio sp. | reverse complement strand
AATGAGGACCATATTTTTTTATATACATAATCATCAAGCATATCATCAAGCTTGAGGAGAATTTCTCTTAACTCCATTTCATCTCTATATTCATAATATAGAAGACCTAGCGCTTGGAATGCAAAAGCATATCCCTTAGTTATCCGTGCAAGGTTCTTGGCATCGTCTTCATCAATCTGAAAAATATCTGCATACTGTTTCGTTATTTGATGCAAGCTTAGTGGTTCTAATGTTATTTTCGGGGTTCTAAGCAAAAAAGTAAGAGCTGGGTCGTTCTGGATTGCATAGATATTTTCATATAATCCTGTCATTAACAGAAAAACCGGATAATCTTTTCTAACAAAAATTTGAAACTGACTCGCAAAGTGACGCATGTTGTCATCATGCATTACTTCATCAATAGTAATGATTACTTTTTTATTATGCTTTTTTAATGAAGAAAGCATATTATCTATGATGCTTACGTTATCCTGAGGAGTATCATTTCCATTAACACCAATACCAAAACCTGCAATGGATATGTTGAATCCCTGTTTAAAGAAATCCGGGATTTTCTTGCAGGAATCGATCAAACGCATAGCACAGTCATTGATAAGATCCTGCGTTGAATTTAGGTCTATTACAATCCAATCCTTATCCTTCCCAAGTTCATTTGTTATTGAAGTCATAAGTACAGTCTTGCCACTTCCTCTGATTCCTTCGATAAGATATGCCTGACTGATTGGATTGTCAGCCTCAAATGTACTTAAGATCATATCCGTATTTTCATATCTGGATATATATTCATTTGGCTGTTTTCCAAAAGTAAGAGTAAATGGATTATTCTTTTTCATAACATGACATCCTTTCATAATTCTTCATAATCCATTATACTTTCATAATTCTTCATAATTCAATATAGTTTTCATAAACTTTCATAATTAAATTACAATGCTTCTATATATTTCCTCGTTTCTGTATCCACAATGTATATCTTCTGGTTTCCATACGGATCACCATTTGAGTATGTTGAAAAAAGATCCAGCGTCAGTACTCCTCCCAGATCAAGTGGTTCCTCTACAGGTGTATGTCCCACAACTTGATAAAAGAGATCATCCCTGAACATTCGGTAGAAATCAGCCTGAGGTCTTGCCCAGATTGGTGAATTATCCCTCCACAGTTCCTGCTTACCCATACGGTTAATCCTTGCAAGGATATCCTCAATCTCTTTCATATGATATCCACACGTCTGAAAGACAAAGCTTTCCGTAAGACCGGCATGACTGAATAGCGCATCATCAATTTTATGAACAAATCTATAACGTTCTTCAAGAACACGTTCCAATCTGGTAATACCTTCAATAGCAGTTATCCTTGCCTGAACAGAATAACCCGATTCCATGGCATCCCAAAGATAAGATACATCGTGATTACCATAACACCACAATGACTGATCATGCTCTTTTCCAAATTCAGCAGCCCTGTCCAAAGTCTCGTTATATGCGTCTAAATCATTTCCCTTTCCCCAATCATCTACCAGATCTCCAAGAATCACGATGTCATCGTAGCTGTTCTCATCAACTCTATCAGCCATATCAAAAATCCATGGCTTTAAATGTACATCAGGAATCACAAGTACTCTGCTCATTTCAAAAAATCTCCAATTATTCCATCTGTTTCAGTGCTTCACTAATATCAAGGCTCTCATCTTTTCTCAATCAGTACTTCCCATTTCTTTACGGCTACAGGAACTAAAAGTTTATCAACACTTACACCCAAGAGACCGCTGAGAACATAAAGGTTTTCAATCACAAAAAATGATCCTTTATGGCGCCATTTATTAACAGCCTGCGGAGTAATACCCAATTTATCAGCGATAGTCTTATCTTTTAATCCCTTTGATTTAATCAGATCGCACACCCTATTCTTTGTAGCTTCAATGTCAAGTCCTTTTACCCTGTCAGGTTCTTCCCAGCATGCTGTGTAATCCAATAGTCCCAGTCTCTGCCGAAATCTATTCATTTCAATGATCTCCATTATTTTTTCATATCCTTCATCCATAAATATTTTCCCTCTATGCCTACTCTGAATGTAATCTTTTCATCAATCCCAAAGGTCCCAAAACCATTCTTTAAACATATCAATAGCTCTGTCCTTGCACTCGTCTCTATATTGGTCAAGTTTCCTACTTTCTTCAAAATATCGGTCTTCTATCTCTTTATATTCCGGCATATCTCCTGGATGATACAACCTGTACAAGCCCTCTTGTTTCTCCCTGGCAATTTCATCCTCTGTTCTTAGTTTTTGTCCATGCTTCCCATATTTTTCTCTAAATTCCTGATATGCCTTATGATAATCCTCTTCATATTTGTTTTTCTTAGTGCAGGTATCCTCATTCGATTCATTCAAAAGAAATATCATTTCCGACAAGATGTCATCCCATTTCTTCATACCTGCATCATCAACATCATTTGGTCTACCTGTACCAAACAATGCATGTGAAGTGTTTCCACAAAAATCCGGATAGCTATGAGTTGTGTCTTTCAATTGTTTCAGCATCCCAGGCATCACCATCAAAAACCAGTAATCAATGCTCCATACATCGGAATCACAATAGCCATACTTTACACGCTGAAAAATAAACCTAATATTGCGTTTCCATCGTTTTATCTTATCAACCGGCTTCTCAAAACCTTTATACTTTTTCTCAATGCATATTTTTCCTGTTTTTTCAATATTCATTTCGCTTCCTATACCATGTAATCAATAAACTTATGCCTTTTCTCACATATATTGTATTGGAGATTTATTCCATTGTATATAAACCCGTGGTTGATAAATTAGAAAATCGCTCTATCAAAATGATTAAATAATAGTCCCAGAAAGGGGTAGCAGGCATCCGGGGTATGCCATGCTTGCGACTCCGAGCTCCGCGAGGGATCCCATAACCTTCCGCATATGAAGCGGGTGCTCTACCTCCCCCGCTATCCTGGAAAAGCGGATACAAGGGGACTTGAACCCACAACCTCCCGGTTAACAGCCGGGCGCTCTGCCAATTGAGCTATGTATCCAAAGCTGCGGTAGCAGGACTCGAACCTGCAACTTCCTGAGTCAGAGTCAGGCGCTCTACCAATTGAACTATGCCGCATTGATGCTGCTGGTGGGGCTTGAACCCACGGCCTTCGGTTTAAGAGACCGTTGCTCTTCCAACTGAGCTACAACAGCTTAGTGCTGCCTATGGGATTTGAACCCATGACCTACGGTTTAAAAGACCGTTGCTCTTCCAACTGAGCTAAGACAGCATAGTGGGCCCGAGTGGAGTTGAACCACCTCGCAGGGATTTTCAATCACCAGCTCTACCAGTTGAGCTACAAGCCCTTAGAGACGTAAGTGGGAGTCGAACCCACGCTCACGGAGTTGCAGTCCGCTGCCTTTCCAGCTTGGCTACTACGTCTTAAACTGCGGCAGAAGGACTCGAACCTACAATAATCCTGAGTCAAAGTCAGGCGCTCTGCCAATTGAGCTATACCGCACTGTGCAGTCTTAAGCAACTGCGATTATGTCATCAATAGGAACTTCAAGATAAACTGAAAGAGCCACAATCCTGTCTATACTTGGAAGAACTTCTCCTCTTAAGTACCTGTACACAAGCGATGTGCTTGCTCCAAGGTATTCTGAAACCTCAGATACTGTATGTCCGCTCTCTCTGATCAGCTCCCTGATCCTTATTCCTGTTTCCTCGATATCTATTACTGGATAATCCATCTTCTTAATCTCCTTTTTCGCATTAAAAAACCACTTAACTCTTGCAAGCTAAGTGGCTACAGATCTCATTGACCTCATCTATTCTTAATGCTCCGGATCACCCGTCATTTGGCATATCCAGGACCACTTACCACCAACTTGCAATTTGCATAACTAACAAAGCACTTCTGATTTTTGCAGAACTGCATAAACTGTTTGTTATTAAATTGCTTGTTGATAGTTACGTAGTACATTCTTTAAAATCTCTCCTTAAATCTTTGCTGCTGTGTCGCAGCTCTTTTGCGTTTCTGTAATTGTAATATACATCCAGAAACCTTAATCTGTATAGTGTCATCAGATGACACTGAGCGTTTGCGGAAGGATTCGAACCTTCGGCACAGTATTCCGTGCTCTGCATTAGCAGTGCAGCACCATAAGCCATCTCGGTCACGCAAACATAGTGGGTGGAGCAGGAGTTGCACCTGCGATGTTTCTGATGTGGGGGTTTTACAGACCCTTGCCCTCGCTGCTAGGCATACCCACCCATAATAGCTCCTGCGGGACTCGAACCCGACATTTCCAGCTTGAGAGGCTGACGTCCTTACCAATTAGACCAAGAAGCCATAGTGATCCCAACGGGACTTGAACCCAGTATCTCTGGCTTGAAAGGCCAGTGTCCTAACCCTTTAGACTATGGAACCATGCGCAGGCGCTTTCACGCCTGCTATCTATATTCAGTTCATGCGCTTAGTGAATAAAGCCATTCCCCTTCAATTACGATAATGTCATCCATAGCAACACCTAAAACAGCTGCTAGTACGACTAAATTGTCCAGTGTTGGCATGGCAGTTCCGTGCTGCCACTTGTAAATCGCCTGTGGAGTAGCAAAACCGAACACATCCTGTAAATCCCTCACAGACATACCGGCTGCCACTCTTAAATCTGTAATTCTCTGTCCCGTAGCGACCATATCGATCGCTGGAATATTCTGTGTCATTTCCGACTCCTTTCTGGCCAATGGCCAAGTACACGAGGTGGGATTCGAACCCACATGCCTTTCAGCGTCTGATCCTAAGTCAGGTGCGTCTACCAGCTTCGCCACTCGTGCATAAAACAGACCCGCCAGGACTTGAACCCGGACTAACAGTTTTGGAGACTGCTGTGCTGCCAATTACACCACGAATCTATAACGCAGAGCCTGGAATTCGAACCCAGATATCCGTGAGGAATGTCGGTTTTCAAGACCGATGCTGTACCAATTGAGCCAACTCTGCATATTTTTAGACAAAAGAAAAAGCTGCCTGCCTCATCTAAGAGGTAAGCAGCTGCTAAACATGTTCATCTATAAGCTCGGATCCCGTCTATCACGATCCTGCCAAAACAACATTTTCTCGCATTTGCCTATCCTTAAATGAGCGCATGAAATTAAACATCCACTCTGATTTACTCTGGAGTGATGATTCATAACTTTCGCTATAAAGGCAATAATTGCGATTCATTGTTGTCATGTCTCTTTCTTTTCCTTTCCGGGAGCTCTTTATCTGCTCCGCTTATCTCTTTCTATATCGTATAGTAACACCGGTTAGTTTAGTTGTCTATTAGCCTTGTAGTATAAAATATTCATGCTCCGAACCGATATTCCTTTTCATCCTTTTCGTTTGCCACAAGCCCAAACGCCCCTATTATCCTATCTGCAACCTGATCCGGAGAAAGGTTTGTATTATCACTCTTAAGATGATTTGTAAACCAAACCTCACCCTCATCCGAATTCAGCCTATGATTCTTGGTATCATCTAAGAGATTAGCTCTGCTCCATTCCACATACTTCTTCGAAGCTTTTTTCTCCATCCTGTATGGAGTCTCGTTACGAGCAAGCCTGGTCTCAAGGTCTGCACTGAGTTCAGCAAAATAGAAGTTACCTCCGTTCTTTGTAAATAAGTCTTGAAGACCAGTCAGGTAATCCCTTTCCTCCTGCAATTCGAAAGCTGTAACGTAAGTAAATATCAGATCAACGTTATGCTTTACTGCCAGCTCGAATGCCTTTTCACGAAAGAAAGCATTAAACTCCTTCTGCGCTGGCGTTGCAAACCCGAATATCTTATCTGAAACCTCGATGCTGTCATGATTGATCATCAGATTGTATTTCAACTTATCCCTAAGGCTCTCCGCCACTACCATTTTGCCCACAGCCTGAGGGCCGCATACTACTATAAGATTTGCCATTTCCCTGCCTCCCTTAGTTGTAATCTCTCAAAACATCCAGTCCAAGCAATAATGCTTTTTCATGCGATCCTGTACCAAAAGACCTGGCATCATACTCATGCACATTAGCCAATGAATCAGCAGTAAACAGGAACTGTCCAAACTTCGCACCACGTTTCCTGCAGCACGCAGCAAGAGCTGCGCATTCCATCTCAACTACTGAGCATCCTTCCTCAAGGCGGTATTTCACCATATCTTTTGTTTCCCTGAAAAATCCATCAGTGGACCAGGTTGTACAGGTAACAAACGGAAGATCATGCTTATTAAATGAGCTCTCGATAGCTGCTATCGGTTCCTGATCAAGTTCAATATATCGGGATGCCGGAAGATAATGATATGAAGTACCTTCAGCTCTTAGTGCCTTTACAGGGACAATGAAGGCATCCTCCGGAAGATCCGCAAGAACTCCGCACGAACCAACTGCAATTACCTTCTTACAGCCACAGTTAACAAGTGTATCAAGAACCTGAGTTGCTGATGCAGAACCTATAGGAGACTGCACCAGGCAGATATCTTCTTTTTCTTCATGAAGCACATATATCTTAATATTGTGAGAAACTGTAATAAGCTCTTCTACCATAGCGGCATTATTCTCTTTGGCGTATTTATGAACAACATCTCCAAGAAAAGCAAATAAACACTTCTCCGGCAATCTTTCCGCCGTCCAGTCATGATCAGGAGCTATAACTTCCGATGAACTGTCGTCATATTCCAATAATGGTATTTCATTTTTTATTATCATAGAAACCTCCAAGCTTTCGTTTTAGTCACAAAAACAAAATCATATTTACTTCATCTATGTACGTACCATCCTTAAGCTTAAATGCCTTAGGAGTTCTTCCGCATTCCTCAAATCCCATCTTTTTATATAAAGCAATAGCTCTGTCATTATCCGCATAGGCTCCAAGTTCCATCTGCTCAAACCCTATTTCTCTGGCTTTATCTATGGCCTTTTGCATGAGTATTGTTCCAAGCCCGCTGTTACAATATGCCTGTTCAATGGCAATTGCAAAATCGCATCTGTGCATGAGCTTGAGATGATTGCGGTGACGACTTATAGAACAGTTACCTACAGCCTTCTCTCCATCAAATACAGTGAACCAGGCAGCATCCTCAGCTTCGAGGTTATTCCTGATAATCTCCTTTTCCCTTTCAAGTTCTATGTTTATTTCTTCAGGATATCTTATAAGATAATGCGTTTCTTCAGCTGTCTGCTTTATGTAGTCCAGCATTGTAACGGCATCTTTTTCCTCTGCCGATCTGAGGATAAGAGTTCTTCCATCTTTAAGGTTTATTGATTCTTCTGCAATTCTCATATTGGTCTCCTCCTGAATGTAAAAAAATAGACCTTATCAAAACTCTTTAGCTTGATAAGGTCTTAATATACTTTTCTAATGCATCTGATATGGTTACAGATTCATCATATAGCACGGCCTCATCTTGCATGATAGTCTAAGCCCCTGAATATTTTCCACGGACATATAATTGACCATCATTCTATTGACGAGACGTGCGTTTGTCATATATCTGGCATTCCTCCAAGATTATTAGTTGTTAGTATAGACACAGCACTATTAGCTGTCAATAACTTTTTTCATCTTAAAATCCTTGATCAAAGCAATATCCTTAAGATCCTTCTCCCGGCCAAGTTCCTGTTTCATTTCGATCAGTCCATCCAGCGAAAGAACCGGGATTCCTTCGATGTGCTCTATAGAACCACATTTCCAATTTTCAAAGATTTCTATGTCATCTCCATAGTTAAACTTACGATTTCCGCTTTCCGTAAGCTGGTATGAATACCCATCTGCCACAAGCTGATCTGCCATGGCAGAAGTACAGCCCATATCAATATCGTGGGTCTGCTCCCGAATTCCGTATAGGACCATTGCACTTCCTGTTATTACCAAATACTCATCGCGGCTATATGGAAAATCTTTTAATCTGCCAATAATATCCTGCTTATTCAATAATCAAGTCCTCACGCAATGTAATCTTCCCTCTTCAATTCCATCTCGATGATATTGAAAGGCTCTTTGCAGTCGCCATTACTCTGTCTGTACTTGTCATCAATAATGCCTCCGGTAATCGGGAACTCTCCAAAATGATCCCCGCCCCACTTAACAAATACATCCTGGTCCTTTATCCATTCGCTTATCTTTTCAGCATCACAGCTCTTATATGGTCTAAGCCTCAACATAATCCCAGCTCCTTGCACAAAGCATCATATCTCTTCTGCTCTTTTTCCTTTACAGGCTTTGAAGCATCCTTAAAGCAATGATCGATAACATCCGCATCCTTCAGGAGTTCATCCATAGGACTGTCTATAGCCGCCTTGTCATCATGGTGGTATATTGCTGAGCAGATGGTATCAGTCTCTTCAGGAGTTGTCAGTTCAAGCTTTCCAAGTATCTTTCTTGCAAGGTCTGCACCGAGATGTGCGTGGTCATCATATGAGCCCGTCTTGTAAGCATGCATGTCGTGAAGCATTCCTGCCATGGCTGCCAATTCAGGATCAAGGCCTCTTTTCTTGGCCAGGATCTGTGCAACAAGAGATACTCCATAAAGATGAGCTGTTGCACTTGTCCGCTTGTCCTCATCATCCATCTTATTTAACTTCTTATCTACATATGCTCTTAGCTCTTTTAATCTGCTCATCTATCATGCCTCCTTAGAATCTCGTTCCACACTTAGGACAAAAATCGAAATCCTCAGTTGTCTCATATCCGCACTGCCTGCATCTCTTGTAACCGGTCGTAAATCCTCTTCCGCCGCTTACCTTTGTCAGATGGCTTGGCAAAATCTCAACTTCTTCGCCTCTTGCGATCATCTTACCAATCTCCGGATCAAGCTCATAAACAGTTCCGCAGCAGCTGGTCTGTACGTAGTAATGTCTGTTCCACTTGAAAGTCGGTATAAAGAAAAGAGACAGTACTGTATATGTCATAAACACGTTGAAACGTCCATATTTCCCACAGATGGAACAGGTAATCAGCTGATTAAAATCAAAATCTTTCCTTCCATCTGTAATCCCCATGATAAAAAACATCTACTTTGTCACTCCGTTCT
>JAZRKG010000158.1:0-15407 GCA_045646185.1 Butyrivibrio sp. | reverse complement strand
ATAAGAAGTACATCAGGCTTAATCTTCAGGTTGTTTACAGCCATTGCCATTGCTTCATAAGTAGCCTGAAGAATATTTATCTCATCAATTCTTTCCGGGCTATTACAACCAATACCAACAGCAAGAGCTGTATTCATGATTTCGTCATACAACTCTTCTCTCTTTTTTTCGGATAATTTCTTAGAATCGTTAACATATAAAAGCTTATTATCTGCCGGAAGAATAACTGCAGCAGTATAGACAGGACCAGCAAGAGGACCTCTCCCAACTTCATCAATGCCACAAATATAGCCGAGGTGACCATATTCTTTTTCATACTGCTTCATTTTCTCAATTCTATCAAGTTCAGCAAGATACTTATCCTGCTTCTTTTGAGCTGACTCAACTATCTTTTTGACTGCAGCTCTTTCATCATCTTTGTAACTATTTATAAAAGATAATAATTCCTGCTCTTTAGTATTTTTTAAAATGTCTTTAATTTCAGCTGCTGATTGCATTAGTTTAACCATCCAAATTTATCTAGTGGGAAAATTCTAATAAATGCTTTTCCAATAATTGTATCTCTGCTTACGTTTCCAACCGAATAGTCTCTACCATCCATACTATGGTTTCTATTGTCTCCAAGAACAAAATATTCATCCTCTCCCAGAGTAATAGGATCAACTGCTCTACCAGGATCCTTGATTACTTCTGCACCATAGCTTTCCTCGAGAATCTCCCCATTGATATAGATATTTCCATCATAATCAATCTGTACAGTCTCACCCGGAAGTCCAATAATACGCTTTATAAAGCAAGGTTCATCTCCATATTGGTATTCAAAAATAATAATGTCGAAACGTTCAGGATCTTTAAACCTATACGAAAGCTTATCAACGATGAGAGAATCCCCATCCTGAAGTGTATTTTCCATGGATTGACCACTAACATCAGTCCTTTGAGCTACAAACGTTATGAACAAAATAAGTATAACGAATACTACCGCCAAATAAATTACGGTGTCTAAAATTTCTCGTAAAACTTTGTTCTTGTTCATTTAACCCCCTCCGATTCAAGTAAAGTATTATTGTAATTATTCAATATTAGGTCTTTCTAAAGAAATAAGGCCAAGTCTTACGCTTATGAAATCATCCAAAAGCATATTGCTGGCTCTGTCCAAATCAGGTCTTCCGCCCTGAATATAGCATTTTCTATTAATTGCAACACAAGTCAGTATTTCAGAGGCTCTGGTGATTTTGTCCATATCATCAAGTCCTTCAATCTGTTCTGTGGTGATGGAATACTTTTCTTCGATTACACCCTTGTAATACTGGTCCATATATTTAATAAGAGAAGCTGCCATCTCGCCAATATCAAGATTTACATCATTCATCGAACCAATAAGAGCAAGATTGAGACCTACAATTTCATCATCAAATTTAGGCCATAAAATACCTGGAGTATCCAAAAGTTGTAAATCCTTACCAAGCATAATCCATTGCTTACCCTTGGTAACACCAGGCTTGTTTCCTGTCTTTGCAGCGTTTTTACCAGATATTCTGTTTATAAAAGTAGATTTGCCTACATTAGGAATTCCGGCAACCATAGCTCTTATAGGTCGATTTTTAATACCCCTTTTCTTATCTCTTTCAATTTTATCCGCACAGGCAGTACGTATCATGTCCAATACTTTCTTGTTATCCTTGCCCTGTTTGGAATTTAGTTGCATAACATGCAATCCCTGCTCTTCAAAATACTTTGTCCAAAGAGCAGTTACTTTTGGATCTGCCAAATCAGCTTTATTTAGAATTATTAAACGTTCTTTATTTTTGCCAAGTTCATCAATATCAGGATTCCTTCCCGAAAGAGGAATTCTGGCATCTGTAAGTTCTATAATCATATCGACCAGAGAGATGTTTTCCTGCATCATTCTGATTGCTTTGGTCATATGACCAGGGTACCATTGATAATTCATATTAACCTCATTTAAAAATAAATCCGGTACTGCCTTCAGTACCACCATATTTATACCAGACTTTTCCGGCAATAGTATCTCCAGTAACAACTCCTACGTTGGCACTTCTACTATCTTCACTACTATTTCTGTTATCACCCAGAACAAAATATTCATTGCTGCCTAGTTTTATTTCATTTTCAGCTATACCGGCATCTTCCATTTTGTCATACAGACTATCATCATCTGTCTGCTCAACCCCATTAATATACAATACACCATCAATAATCTGAACAGTTTCACCAGGAAGTGCAACAATTCTCTTTATGTAATAGTGGGAATTAGTATTTCCATTTGGCAAAAAAGCTATAATATCATCCCTTTTTGGAGTGGAAACGACGTAAGATACTCTGTTAATCAGAACAAATTGACCACTATATAGAGTTGGAGACATAGAATCTCCTATAACTCTGGCCCTCATACCAAAAGCCATAACAACCATAAGTGCTAAAAATATAGCAAATGCTGTAAAAAAGCACCAAGAAATAATCTCTTTAAAAAGAGACGGAGTAAATATTTTCTTTTTATCCTTGTATACAAGACTTCTTCTTTTTCTAGCCATAATAATATTATACCCCTTTAGCCGTATTTAATCGAGAAATAACAATGAAAATATATTAGATATAAGAATAGGGCAATTACAAAATGTAACTGCCCTATCAGTAGAAATCTTATTTAACGAGTTCTTTAACCTTAGCCTTTTTGCCTGTAAGTCCCTTAAGGTAGTTCAGCTTAGCTCTTCTTACCTTACCTCTTCTTACAATTTCAACCTTCTCAACAAGTGGAGAATGAAGTGGCCATGTCTTCTCAACACCAACACCGTTAGAAATCTTTCTTACAGTAAATGTAACACGGTTGCTTCCGCCCTGGATCTTCTTAACAGTTCCCTCGAAAATCTGTACTCTTTCGCGGTTACCTTCCTTGATCTTACCGTAAACCTTAACTGTGTCACCTGTGTGGAACTCAGGTGCGTTTGCATTGAGTTGCTCTTTCTCGAGCTCTTCGATAATTGTACTCATCTTTAAATCTCTCCTATTATTAAACTGGACGTTCTTAATACTCTCTAGTAACAGAGGACCGTCTATTTTCACAACGTACTATAATATACCACGATTGATAGCGATAAGTCAAGCTAAACTCTTATCAAACATAGCAATTTATTACAATTCATAAAAATTTAATCACAGATTTTCAGGTCCAAAACTTTCTGGTAAAAGCTGGTCCAAAGTATATTCTTTGTACTCATCTTCTGACTTTACAAGAATTATCTTTGCATCAAGCTTGCAGAACTCTCTGATAACCTGCCTGCATACCCCACAAGGTGGGCAATAATCAGTTGGTTCTGCGCCTTCTTTGCCGCCTGCAATGGCAATAGCAGTAAATTCTCTATAGCCCTCACTTACAGCCTTATAAATAGCGTTTCTCTCAGCACAGATTCCCGGAGAATAAGCGGCATTTTCTGCATTACATCCTGTGAAAATTGTGCCATCAGTAGTCATAAGTGCTGCGCCAACACAAAAATGAGAATATGGAGTATAAGACCTGGCTCTCATTTTTAGTGCCTTACTAATAAGTTCTTTATTATCCATTCAATTTATCTTCCTTAATCAGTGTTCTAATAGCTTCTACTGCCGTTCTGATAGCTGCGTCAGTATCATGAGCCTGTGGATTATCAAGACCTCTTTTTGCTCTTTCCTGATTGGCTACAACGTGCAGAACTGCGCCAACTCTTGCTCTAAGGAATCCTCCAACTATAAATAAAGCTGCAGATTCCATTTCAGAACCAAGGGCACCACATTTAATCCATGCATCCCAATTATTCTGAAGTGTTTGTGCTATAGGCATAAGCTCTGGTTCGTGCTGGCCATAAAAAGAGTCCTTGCACTGAACTACACCTACATGAGTTTTAAATCCACCCTTTTTAGCTGCATCTACTAAAGCATTAGTTACTGAAAAATCAGCAACAGCCGGATATTCAATAGGGGCAAATTCTCTACTGGTACCTTCCATACGAATAGCACCTGTAGCAACAATTATATCGCCGCCCATAACATCAAGCTGCATACCTCCACAGGTCCCTACCCTGATAAAAGTATCAGCTCCGCTCTTGTAGAGCTCTTCCATAGCAATTGAAGCTGATGGTCCACCAATACCTGTTGATGTAACGCTAACCTTTACTCCATTGAGAGTTCCTGTATATGTAACAAACTCACGATTATCAGCTACTTTTTCAGCGTTATCAAAATACTTTGCGATTTTTTCGCATCTTCCAGGATCACCTGGTAAAATAACATAACGGCCAACCATATCCTTATTAGTATGGATATGATACTGAATGCCTGCTCCTTCTGTGTAATCTACCATATACCCTCCTTACATAAGTCCATCCATAACATGGATTGTAATAACCCCATTTTCTATGTCAACGTTTTTAATGCAGTCAGCTATAGCAGGAATAAGAACATTTTCCTCGCCATCGGCTCTCTCCATTTCATAAACGTCATTAGCTCCAGTCTGTATAACCTCTTTAAGAGTGCCAAGCTCATTGCCCTCTTCATCACAAATGGTCATACCAATCAGATCAGCGGTATAAAATTCGTTTTTAGACAGCTTCTGTGCATCGCTTCTAGGAATAATAAGCTCCTTGCCACGAAGTCTTTCCACGTCTTCAATAGTATTAAATTCCTTGAACTTAACAATAACAAACTTTTTAAAGAACTTTACACTCTGAACGTTAAGCTCAACTCTGCCATCTCTGCCAGATTCCATAATAACTTTCTTTAACTTTTTAAACCTTGCAGGATCATCGGTTGTAGGAAAAACATTTACCTCACCGTGAAGTCCGTGTGGTTTTGCAATAATACCAATCTGAAAATATTCTGTCATTTTCTCCGCCTTTTCTTTTTAGGTTCTTCAGGATGCTCCAATACCCATTTTTCATATAAATCAGGTCTGCGCTCTTTGGTTCTGAGCTTGGACTGTTCAAGACGCCATTCATCAACCTTGGCGTGATTACCTGATAAAAGAATTTCAGGAACCTTTTTGCCCATCCATTCTTCAGGTCTTGAATATTGCGGATATTCCAATAACCCATCCTGAAACGACTCTGTTTCAGCAGAATCAGAATTGTTCAAGACTCCGGGAACAAGCCTTGAAATAGCATCTATCATAACCATTGCAGGCAGTTCTCCGCCTGTAAGGACATAGTCTCCAATTGAAATATAATCTGTAACTATCTCCTCAAGAACACGCTCATCTACGCCTTCATAATGTCCGCACAGAAATATTAAATCTTCTTCCACTGCAAGCTCTTTGGCAATAGACTGATTAAAAACCATGCCCTGAGGTGTAACATAAATAACACGAGGCTTCGCTTCAGGTTTTGTCTCATTTATCTTTGAAACAATAGCCTTATGACAATCATAGATAGGCTGTGCCTGCATAAGCATTCCGGCACCACCGCCATAGGTATAATCATCAACTTTTTTGTGTTTATCTATAGTATAGTCTCTGATATTGACAGCATCAATACTTATAAAACCCGCATCCTTGGCCCTGCCTAATATGCTGGTTTCAAGTCCCTGCCTGATCATATCAGGGAAAAGTGTCATAATATGGAAATTCATCCATATCCTCCTTGTAAATCCAATTGCATTATTACGTCAATCAAACAAATATGGCAATTATTTTTTTAGGGCGAAAAAGCCGAATAAAGTATAAACTTCATTCGGCTTAAATAAACAAAATGAGCTAAAGGCAATAGTTATTTAAACTATCTCTACATCAACCTTAACATTCTCTCTGGTGGATGCTGCCTTCACAACAGCGCGAATTGCCTTAGCAATACGACCCTGTTTTCCGATAACCTTACCCATATCTGATGGTGCTACATGAAGCTCAATCATGATGTTACGTCCATCAGCCTTCTCTGTTACTACAACCTGATCTGGATTATCGACAAGAGCTTTTGCAATTACTTCAACTAATTCTTTCATAAATCCACCTCCGGTAGTATGGTTCAAAGCAAATAGTATTATTTACTTTACAATACCGGCCTGCTTGAATAACTTATTAACAGATTCTGTAGGCTGAGCACCGTTTGCAAGCCACTTCTTAGCGAGCTCTTCGTTAAGCTTTACTGTGCTTGGATCTGTGTTAGGATCATATGTACCGATCTCTTCGATAGCCTTACCCTGTACAGGGAACTTTGAATCTGAAACAACGATTCTGTAGAAAGGAACCTTCTTCTTACCGATTCTCTTTAATCTGATCTTTACTGCCATTTTAATTTTCCTCCATTAAATGAATTAAAAGTGTTTTTGTTTTTATATGTATCAATCCAGCATAGCTGAGAAACATATCTGTTTAGAAAAATTTGTTTTTGCCGAATCCGCCAAGACCTCCAAGGCCTCCAAATGGTGAAAACTTTCCTTTTTTGCCCATCATGCCAGGCATCTGTTTCATCATTTTCTGCATCTGTTCGAACTGTTTGATAAAGCGGTTAACCTCTGCTATATCAACTCCGGCGCCCTTAGCAATTCTGTGTTTTCTCTGAGGATTCATAAGCTTAGGATTACGTCTTTCCTCAGGAGTCATACTAAGAACAATAGCTTCAAGGTGAGCAAGCTTTTTTTCATCAGGAAGCTGGTCATCACTGATGTTACCCATACCAGGCATCATGCTCATGATACTTCCTATACCGCCCATCTTTCTAATCTGCTTCATACTTTCAAGGTACATTTCAAAGTCAAACTTTCCCTTTTTCATTCGGGAAGCCATTTCTCTGTCTTTTTCCTCGTCTCGTTCCTGATTAGCTTCAACAGCTTTATCAATGAGACTGAGAACATCACCCATTCCAAGTATTCTGCTAGCCATTCTGTCAGGATAGAACTGCTCTAAATCTGTGAGCTTCTCACCCATACCAACATACAGAATTGGCTTTCCGGTAACAGCCCTTGCTGAAAGAGCCGCACCACCTCTTGTATCACCATCAAGCTTTGATAAGATGATACCATCTATTCCGATACGACTGTTGAACTCATTGGCAACATCTACAGCAGCCTGACCTGTCATGGCATCAACCACAAGGATTGTCTGATGTACAGTGACAGCAGCCTTGATATCTTCAAGCTCTTTCATCATATCTTCATCAATCTGCAGACGACCTGCAGTATCGAGGATAACAACATTATTTCTATTTGCCTTAGCCTGTTCCATAGCTTTAGTAGCAATTTCTACAGGACTGACATCAGTTCCCAATGAGAAAAAGTCAGCTTTGACCTTTTCTGCATTTATCTGTAACTGGTCTACCGCAGCAGGTCTGTAAATATCGCCTGCTACAAGCAGCGGTCTCTTACCCTTGATAATCATCTTGGATGCAAGCTTGGCAGCTGCAGTAGTTTTACCAGCACCCTGAAGACCACACATCATGATAACGGTAATCTCACCGCCATCCTGATACTGAATCTCTGTAGTCTCAGAGCCCATAAGAGATATCATCTCTTCATTAACAATCTTTATAACCATCTGTCCAGGATTAAGTCCGTTTAAAACGTCCTGACCAATTGCTCTTTCCTGAACTGAATTAACAAACTGTTTAACAACCTTGAAGTTAACATCGGCTTCTAACAGAGCCATTTTAACTTCCTTAAGAGCAAGCTTTACGTCTTCTTCAGAAAGACGTCCCTTGCCTCTGAGGTTTTTAAATACATTTTGTAATTTATCTGAAAGACTCTCAAAAGCCATTTAAGAAAGCTCCTCTAAAATACTATCAGCAATTTTAGTTATTTCTAAATTCAGCTGTTCTCTGCTTAAATCAGAATTCCCAGAAATATCTTTAAGTTTCTGGGCACTTGCAGATATCTGTTTAAATCTCTGCACCATATGAAGCTTGTCTTCATATCCTTCCATAGTGGAAGTACAGCGTTTAATCAAATCATGTACACCCTGTCTGCTAATACCCTGTTCAGCAGCAATCTCATTAAGTGATAAATCATCATATACAGCTGATTCATATATTTTGCGCTGATGATCAGTTAAAAGTTCTCCATAAAAGTCATACAGCAAACCGTTATCTACTAAATCTTTCATAGTAATTCCTTCCTACATGACTTCAATTGAGCAGGCATACAAACGCATGCAGGCACGATAAGTATAATAACTCTCGTGCCTGCTGTTGTCAAGTATTTTTTCTTTACACCTTAAAATTATTAAAATAACAAATAAAATCACTCTGCAGAATAATCAACTACTGAAATATTCAGATCAACATCGCCGTCAATTCCTGCAACTGTGCCACTTGATGAGTATTGCCACATGCCGAATTCATACGGATAATACAAAGGCGTTCCATAATAAGCAATCCATGTATCGTATGAAGTAAGCTCTTTTACATTCAAAAGAAGCGTAAATGACTTTACATTTCCGTAAATAACAGCCTTATAACCGGCGCCTTCAACTGTTTCGCAAAACAATTTAGTAATTGAAGTATACTGTTCCTGAGAAAGTCCATTAGTTCTGGCACTGGTAGAATCAGCTGACTCAACATCAAGAACAACAGGATATGCAAGATCGTATGGTTCAATCAGATCAAGTACAAACTGTGCTTCTTCTAAAGCCTCTTCGTCAGTTATGGCCTGAGAATAAAAATATACGCCAACGTCAATACCATTAGCTATGGCATTTTCAATGTTGTACTCAAAATTGTCGTCCTCTAGTAGCTTACCCTCAGTAGAGCCACGAAGTCCAACTCTGATTATGGCATAGTCAATACCTGCATCAGCAACCTGTTCCCAATCAATCTCTCCCTGGAATCTTGATACATCAATACCGTTATAAATAACAACAGAGCTGTCATCACCAGTATATTCAATAAAGCCATCGTCATTGATCGTGAAATCTTCCGCGCCAAAACTATGATGCTCAATTTCATCTGTAATAGGGAAGAAATAGTATCTTCCATTGTCTGCTACCACAAGCTGATCAGTAAATACTGATCTGATAGTAGAAATTGCGCTATCACCATTTTCAAGCTTGGACTGCATAACATCAAGTATAGACTCTTTGCCGTTCTCTTCTGCTTCAGTCTTTGCAGCATCAATAAGAACCTGGGCCTCGGTTGTTGTATAATAGCCCTCTTCATTTAATGCATCAAGCTCGCTCTGAACAGCCTCTTCTTCCCTTTTCAGTGAAGCATTACGAAGAAGCAGAACTATGCAAAATGATAAAGCCAGTAAGGCAACCAGACTTAAAAATATAATAGATATAATACTTTGTGTTTTAGCTCTTCTATTCAATATAGACCCCCGTTAAGACTTATTATACCCATACAATTATTTTTAATATAAATCTTAGTTAAATACGCTCGTCGAAATAACTCTTATAACCTTCACCAAAAATCTCAGTTGCACTTGTTACGATCATAAATGCATCCGGATCCTCTTCTCTAACAATATCTTCAGCCATTGGAGATAATCTCTTTTTGATTACGCACATGATAACTTTCTTTTTCTCTCTGCTATAAGCGCCTTCACCAAAAATATGTGTTGCACCAGCATCAAGCTCTGTCAAAAGTCTTTCTGTAATAACATCAGGTCTGTCAGATATTATATAAATCAGCTTTGCCCCGTCTCTACCATAAAGTACCAGATCCAGTACAAAGGAAGTGATCATGCAGGCAAGCATTGAATAAAGCGCAGCTTTGATATCCCTAAAAACAAAGCCGGCAAAAATAACAACAGCAACATCAGTTACGAAGAATAACACACCGGTTTTAAGGTGAGGATACTGTAGTCTTAATATCTTGATAATGATATCTGAACCACCGGAGGTTGCTCCATGTTTAAAAATAAGTCCCATTCCAATGGCTGTCAGAGCACTACCAAAAATAACACCCAGCAATATGTCATGTACCGCAAAAGCTGAAAAATATTTTGAAATAATATCAGTAAAGAAGGAAATCATTGCAGTAGCATAAATGGTAGATATTGTAAATCTAATACCAAATTTCCATATTCCCAAAATAACAACAGGAATATTTAATAACCAGAACCACATACCAATTCCAAGGCCGGTTATTCTGTTAAGGCCAATGGCTATTCCTGTAAAACCACCAGGAGCAAGATCATTAACATCACTAAACAAGCTTGTTCCTATGCCATAAATAATTGCCGCCAATGCGATAACAACATAGTTTACTACTACTTTTTTAATTTTCTTCTTTGATAACATCTTAAATATTTGTCCTTACTACTCTTGGCTTATAGCCTTCTTTTTCAAGAGCATCAAGAATCTTATTCTTATGCTCTGTTCCAAAAGCTTCAAGGGTAATTCTAAGTTCAACAGCAGCATTTCTGTTGATTGTAACAAACTGATTGTGCTCAAGCTTGATTACATTACCACTTACATCAGCAATAACACCTGAAACCTTTGACAATTCACCTGGCTTATCAGGAAGAAGTACAGATACTGTAAATATTCTGTCTCTCTTAATAAGACCCTGCTGAACAACAGAGGACATTGTGATAACGTCCATATTTCCGCCAGAAAGAACACAGGCGATTTTCTTATCCTTGATATCCAGCTGTTTAAGAGCTGCGACGCTCAAAAGACCTGAATTCTCAACGACCATTTTATGATTTTCTACCATATCCAGGAAAGCAACTACAAGATCTTCATCTGGAACAGTAATGATCTCATCTATATTTTTTGCAATATATGGGAAGATTTTTTCTCCCGGAGTCTTAACTGCAGTACCATCAGCAATTGTATTAACACCGCTTAAAGTAACAACATGTCCTGCCTTTAAGGATTCCTGCATGCAGTTAGCACCAGCTGGCTCAACACCAATTACCTTAACCTTAGGATTAAGAAGCTTTGCAAGAGTTGAAACGCCAGTTGCAAGACCGCCTCCTCCGATTGGAACCAGGATAACATCTACTGTTGGAAGCTCTTTAAAGATTTCCATTGCAATAGTACCCTGACCTGTAGCAACTTCAAGATCATCAAAAGGATGAACAAAGGTGTAACCCTTTTCTTCTGCAAGCTTGTAAGCATATTCGCATGCCTCATCATAAACATCACCATGCAAAATAACCTCTGCTCCAAGAGCCTTTGTTCTATTCACCTTAATAAGAGGAGTCGCAGTAGGCATGACAATAGTGGCCTTTACACCATAGCTCTGTGCTGCATAAGCTACGCCTTGCGCGTGGTTACCAGCTGAAGCTGTAATAAGTCCCTTTTGTCTTTCCTCTTCAGACATTGTAGTAATCTTGTAATAAGCACCTCTAACCTTATAGGCGCCAGTTCTCTGAAGGTTCTCAGGCTTTAAATATACCTTACTGCCTGTCTGTGCACTCCAGTAATCGCTATAAATAAGCTTTGTCTCAAGAGTTACTTTTTTGACATCCTCGTATGCCTCTTCAAATTTCTCCAATGTAAGAAATTCATCCTTTTTACCCATACCACTAATCTCCTCTAGATATATTTTTCTCCCCTCAGCTAAATAACGCGTTTACAAAATCCTCTGAATTGAATCTTTCAAGATCATCGATAGATTCACCAACACCAATGTATTTAACCGGAATATTAAGCTCGGAAACAATGGCAACAGCAATGCCACCCTTGGCTGTACCATCAAGCTTAGTAAGCACAATACCTGTAAGAGAAGCTACATCACCAAACTCTCTTGCCTGTGACAGGGCATTTTGTCCTGTTGTACCATCAAGAACGATGAAGTTTTCTCTGTAGCAGTCTGGAAGCTCTCTATCGATGATTTTATTCATCTTTCTAAGCTCTTCCATAAGATTCTTTTTATTATGAAGTCTTCCTGCAGTATCAACTATCAGAATATCACAACCTCTGGATTTAAAAGCATTTACCGCATCATAAATAACACTTGCAGGATCTGCTCCTTCCTTACCGGTTATGATAGGAACGCCGGCTCTCTCAGTCCACTCCTGGAGCTGCTGTGTTGCTGCTGCTCTATAAGTATCAGCAGCGGCCACAAGAACCTTCTTCCCTTTATTCTTAAAAATAGCTGCCAGTTTACCGGCAGATGTTGTCTTACCAACTCCGTTAACACCAATAATAAATATAACAGCAGGATGATTCTCAAATTCATAAGCATTTTCATCAGTTTTCATCTGCTCACGGATATTATCAATAAGCAGCTGTCTGCAGTCAGCAGTAGAACGAATCTTTTGATCATTTACCTGTTGTCTGAGGCCATCCATGATACGACTTGTGGCATTGACACCAATATCGCCCATTATGAGAGTTTCTTCAAGTTCATCGTAAAAATCTTCGTCTATATCAGAATAGCCGTTAAAAACATTATCGATTCCCTTTACAATATTATCTCTTGTCTTGGATAGACCGCCCTGTAATTTAGAGAAAAAACCCATTTAATTAGTTAACTCCTTATCAATAAGGTTTACACTTACCAGTGTAGATACACCTTTTTCCTGCATTGTAATACCATAAAGTCTGTCAGCACTTTCCATTGTACCACGACGGTGAGTAATTACAATAAACTGTGTTGATTTAAGTTTATGCAGATATCTTGCAAATCTTACTACGTTGTTTTCATCAAGCGCAGCTTCAATCTCATCAAGCAGACAGAATGGAGATGGCTTAAGGTTCTGAATGGCAAATAACAGTGCAATTGCTGTCAGTGCCTTCTCACCACCGGAGAGCTGCATCATGTTAACAAGCTTCTTTCCAGGTGGCTGAGCATTGATTCGGATACCAGCTTCAAGAATATCCTCGCCTTCTACAAGCTCAAGGCTACCCTTACCACCACCGAACATTTCCTTAAAGACCTTATCAAACTCAACAGTAATTTTTTTGAACTGTTCTGAGAACTGGGTTCTCATTGAGTTATCCAGATCTTCAATAATCTCTCTGAGCTGTTTCTCAGCAATAATAAGGTCATCATGCTGAGTCTTCATAAATGTATATCTTTCCATGAGGTTCTTATAATCCTCAATGGCATTTACGTTTACATCGCCAAGGTTCTTGATGGAATTCTTCAGACTCGCAATCTGCTTTCTCATGGCAGGAACATCATTCATGCTCTCATCTCTAAGGTTTGAAGCGTCTGTAAGAGTAATCTCATACTCATTCCACATGTAGTTGATCTGAGATTCAATAGCCTCTTTGCACTTTTCACATCTGGCTGTCAGACGTGTAACCTCTTTATCCAGACTACTCATCTGTGATGAAAGTTCTTCTGTATTCTTGAAGAATGATTTCTGAGCTTCCGAAAGTTCATCCTTTCTAGCTCTCATTTCTTCAAGTTCTTTATTTGTAGAATCCTGAACATCACTTGAAGCCTCAATTGTAAGCTTGATCTGTTCAATGTTATTCTTCTTTTCTTCAAGGCTTAATGCATTCTTTTCAATAGATTCAAGAATCTCATCAAGAGAAGCCTGTTCCTGACCTATTTCTCCATTTATACGATCAATATTCTGCTGCTGGAATTCCTGCTTCTGAGCGATTTTCTCAAATTCAATATCCCACTGAGCTGTATTTTCGATTTCAGCATTTTCTTCAAGATGTAAAGCGTCCAGTTCCTTCTGATACTCAGATACCTTATCAGTACACTCTTTTTCAAGATTCTCGGATTCAGTAAGGGCTTTTTGGGCCTCTTCCTTTTCGTCGGCAATCTCTTTCATCTTGTTTTCGATATCTTCACTTTCAGCCTTTAAGTCAGTATAATCACCCTTTTGCTGTTTCTGCTTTTCCTCTTCATTAACAACATTGAGTCTTGCAGTGTTCTGCTCAATGAACTTGCTCTGAAGAGTTGTTCTGATAGACTCGACAGAAACTCTAAGCTCATTTCTCTTTGCTTTGATGTCCTCAATTTCCTTCTGGAACTTTTCGATATCTTCTTCACATTTCTTTATGGAAGCTTCCAGATCGTCCATCTCACGGCGTCTACCAAGAAGGTTGGAATTGTTCTTGAATGCACCACCACTGATGGCACCACCAGGAACAAGAAGCTCACCCTCAAGAGTAACCATACGGATTGTGTAATTGAATTTTCTGTTTATTTTAACAGCATTATCAATATTATCAACTACAACAATTCGGCCAAGCATTGCCTTTGCAACATTAACGTATCTCGGATCAGTATTTACAAGCTCATCAGCCATACCAAGAACGCCCTTTTCCTCAAGAACTTCCTTAGCTTTGATCTCCTGAGGATTGGTAATACTTGTCAGTGGCAAAAAAGTTGCTCGTCCGGCCTTGGACTGCTTTAAGTAAGCAATCATTTTCTTGGCTGTTTCTTCATCGTCAGTAACAATGTTCTGAATATTACCACCAAGTGCAATTTCAATAGCTGTCTCATATTTTGGCTCAGTTTTGATAATATCAGCAACAACACCAATGATTCCCGGTGTATCTTCCTTGCGCTCCATTACCTTTTTAACAGAACCGCCATAGCCTTCATAGCGCTCTGTAAGGTTTGCAAGAGCCTCTAACTTGGCTTTTTCCTGGTGAAGCTTATTCTGAGCATCTCTGAGCTTTTGATCAGAGCCCATAAGTCTCCCCTTGATTCCAGAAAGCTCTTCTTCTTTTTCTTTCTGCTCATTATTAAGAGAAGTAATCTCATCGTTTATCTTTTCAAACTCAGCCTTAAGTCTCTTAATAGTCTCTTCAGCCTTGGATTCATCAGACTGTGCTCTAACAAGCTTGCTTGTGAGTTCAGCCTTTCTGATATTGTTCTGCTCCTTCATGGTCTCAAGACTACTAAGCTTGGACTTTATGGTAGCTCGTGTATTAAGAGTTTCGATAATCTTACTCTTACATTCTTCGATTGATTCATTTATACTTTCAATCTTTGCCTGAACCTTTGAAAGCTTTTCTTTTGCTTCATCGCGCTTAACAGTGAGAGCCTCTACCTCTTTATCAATTTCAGCTTTTTCAGCCAGGTATTTCTCTTTTTCTTCGTTTCGCTCAGCAATCTTCTTTTCTTCATCCTTGCGTCTTGTCTGGAAATGAGCATCATTCTCAGAAGCAGATTTGATCTGCTCATTCAAAATACCAATCTGACCTTCCAGCTTTTCACGCTTAACAGAAGTATCAGTAAGCTTTGCTCTGGCTTCTTCAATTTCCTTGTCAAGAATTTCAAGCTGCCCCTGAATCTTGTCATATGCCTCACGGGTCTGAGTATACTTATCCTGAGTTTCCTGTAGGTTTTCAGTAGCAATTACAAGGTTCTTTTCAGCTTCCTCTAACTGATTTTTCTGATTTCCATTTTCCAAAAGGAACATATTTACATCGAGAGTTTTAAGCTCTTCTCTGTATTTAAGAAATTCCTTAGCCTTTTCAGACTGCTTTTCCAATGGTCCAACCTGTTTTTCAAGCTCGGAAAGAATATCGTTAAGACGTGTAAGATTAGTCTTTTCTT
>JAZRKG010000157.1:0-16046 GCA_045646185.1 Butyrivibrio sp. | reverse complement strand
TAGGAAAATTCCAGGCAAAGGGCTCAGACAATTTCGTGAAGCATATATAAAAACAACATTTCTTTTAATAGCCTCGAAATCCGTCAGAATAAGTTGTTCCCGGTATGATGTGTGAAATTTGAATTAATTACCTGCTTTCAGGAAAAAATCATCTATGGCTCCGATGAGCTGTGCCTTCGGCATGGTTTTTAATAGGTACTTTTCCGGCTTAAGTCCTGCAACTGACATTACACTGTCCTTGTCACTCTTGGAAGTGAGGAACATTACCGGAAGGTCTGTGGTACTAAGGTTGGCTCTTATGAGCTTTAGTACCTGAGGCCCGTTCATAATAGGCATCTCATAATCAAGGAGCACCAAATCAACCGTATTACTCTGCAAAAAAGACATCGCAATCTTGCCGGAGCTTGCCATATATACTCTATATTTGACAGACAGCCAGGTCTTGATCATCCTGAGCATTGTTCCGTCATCATCAATAACAAGGATTTTCTTTTTCTGCTCTTCATCCACAGAGCTGTCTCTGACAACGCCATCCAGCTGTTCTGCCAGTTCCTTGACATCGATAGGTCTAAGATATGTATCTGTGACCTTGGCCTGAGGGATATACATAAATGCTGCTTCAAATTCCCTCTGAGTACCAATCAGATATAGCAAAAAGTGCTCTGAATCAATAACCTCAGAGAGATAACTCTCAAGCTCAGAGTTAAGTGCCACATCATCACCCAGATACAAAAGGTATATCAGCGGTCTGTTTTCTAATGCTTCTATAGCCTGTTTACTTGGTTCGCAACTAACAACTTCATATTCTTCTTTTTCTAGTCCTTTAGCAATCGCACTAACCATAAAGCTCTTAGTACTGCCAATCAATAGCACACGTTTATCCATAGATTATCTGATGTCCTTTCGTATTTTTACAATATACGTAACAAGCCATCTCTGTCAACAGCTGCAAGCAATTTTTTAATTTCTTTATATTTATTTTCATATTCAGGAGGAATTTTATATTCTGATAACATTTTCATAATGTCATCGGCACTGTCAAAATAGGATGCCTCTATAAATTCCTTCATGCCCTGGAAAGCACTTTCAAGCTCTTCTACAGGTATAGGCGGCTTATCCTCTGTAGCCAGGCTATCCGACATAGCAGGAGCAATCTGTTGCTTGTAGCTGCGGTAGAGTTCAAGGAGTGCCGGAGTCTTTTCCTGAATCTCCTCATAATTCTTTTCATTACCGCAGCGTTCAAGGTTGGCTGCCATTTCAGATAGCTTAAGTGCGCCAATCGTTCTGGCAGAGCTCTTAAGGCCATGCACATAAATGGTATAATTCTTGATATCACCATTTTTCTCAAGCTCTTCAATGGTAGCTGCCTTGTCATCTATAGTCAGCCAGAAGTCTGTAAGCACCTCCAAAAGAAGCTCAGGACTTCCGCAGTTGTTAATGGCTGCCTGCATATCTATACCAGTAACAAGTACAGCTTTGGCATAAGCCCTTGCTTCTGCCTCCCTGGTTTCTTCTTTTCTGGCGTCTGTAACATAATCAGCGTCACCCTTTTTGGATATCTTATCTTTAGGAATATACTGAAGCAGCATTTCCTCAAGTTTTCCACTATCGACCGGCTTGGACAGATAGTCTGTAAAGCCTTCTTTGAAGTATTCTTCTCTGGCTCCCGATATAGCATTGGCTGTAAGAGCAATAACCGGAGTGTTTCTATTATAAGTATCTTCCATTTCCTGCATAGCATGGAAGGTTTCAACGCCGTCCATCTCAGGCATTCTGTGATCCAGGAAGATAACGTCGTATTTTTTCTCAGCAACCTTATGAAGAGCTTCACGACCACTCTCTACTGTGTCTATCTGGATTCCGGTTTCTTTTAACAGACCTTTGATAACCGTAAGGTTTGCTCTTGTATCATCCACCACAAGTATGTTTGCAGTTGGCGCATGGAAGCTTTCTTCATATATTTCGAGCTTGGAAAGGGACTCCTTATAATCCTGAGTAAACTTACCCACAGGCTCCCAGGATACAACCTTTTGTCTTACTGCAAAAGAGAAATCACTTCCCACACCGTATTCGCTGTGAACCACCAGCTGTGACCCCATAAGATCAAGGAGCTGCTTTACAATATTCATTCCAAGACCGGTGCCTTCAATAGTCTTGTTTTTAGCCTCATCAATTCTCTCGAAGGCTGAGAACATTTTGTCCAGATCCTCTTCCCTGATACCCTGACCTGTATCGGTAACTCTTATAAGAAGATTGATATGATTGGTGCCGGCTTTCTCATAGCCTATATTTACAGTGATAGTGCCCTGCTGAGTGTACTTAACCGCATTGGTCATAATATTAAGCGCGCACTGCCTTATACGCATCTCATCACCCACAAGTATATGAGGAATGTTCTCATCCACGTTATATACAAGCTCCAGGTCTTTGTCCTTGGCCCTTATATTGATCATGTTGGCCAGATCGTTAATAACCGAGGAAAGTTCGTACTCAACGGGAATTATTTCCATTTTGCCTGCTTCAATCTTGGAGAAATCCAAAATATCATTTATCAGACTAAGAAGCGTCTTGCCGGCATTCTGAATCTCCCTTGCATACTCTGTAATGCTTGGAGTCGTACTCTCTCGTATAATCATCTCATCAAAACCAAGAACCGCATTGATAGGCGTCCTGATCTCATGAGACATATTTGACAAAAATCGTGATTTTGCAGCATTGGCTTCCTTGGCGACCTCCAGATCTTCCTCAAAGTTACGCTGCATCTTGATATAGTTGATATAACCCACAGTAGTTGTAACTGTTATCCTAAAGGCGTTATACAAATCTTCTATCTCGTCTGCGGTATCTATTTTAAGATCATGAACAAGATTAAGGTCCATTTGAAGATCTTCACCCTGAGATTTGGCAAAATTTCGAACCACCCTGGACATGTCAGCAATAGGTCTGACAATCCGCCACATGGCGTATTTATTTATAAACACAGCAGTAGGAACAACTATTATCATTATCAATAGCAAAAGCTGAACATCGTAAGCCAGTGTTGCATTATTCAGGTTGTAATCGAGATCATCAGTATTATTCTCAACAATAATACTAACCTGTCTTTCCAGGGCAACTACATTAGTAATAGATTTCCAGTCAATCTGTGCTACTTCTTCAGCACTTCCATTCTCCATAGCCGTCTGAGCCGCATGCATATCCGGAATAAGCGTGTTGGAGAAAAATGCTGCTAAAAGCCCAAGGAGTGCAGCCTGGAAAATAATCATATTAGTTACAACTCTTCCCAGCCTTGAGTGCCTTGTATACTGATATGTATCATTTTCAGGATTATTTTCTATTCGCGACGAATATAACTGGGCAGTATAAAAAAGCTCTTTTACTTTATCCGGAGCATAATTATAAAAAAAATACAGAAATGCAATTACAATAAAAGCTTCCATGAACTCATTCAAAAAATATAATACAAATTTGATCGGAGCAAATTCAGCAAAGCCCCTTCCGGCAATAAGTCCAAGGAGGCCACCCCAAACACTTCCAAGATTCAGAGCAATAACCAGTAAGCCAAAAAAGGTTTTTTTCTTACTTCTAAACCATTTATACTTGGTCATCTCGTACACGATAAGGACAGCTCCAAGATAAATAGCGCTCATGAAAGCAAAGCTACTCTCAGTTATAGTTTTGAAAATAAAAAGAACAATTACGCAGATAATTCCCGAGGCCACTCCAGAAATTGATGACACTATCATAACCGGTGTATATTTGAACGCGAAAGAAACCCATTCAAGGATTGAATCGATTGATTTTTCTTTTCCAATCAAAAGATCATAGTTGATAATGAGTCCGCATGTTAAAACTATCATTATTAAATTAAGAAATATCCGGCAAAAGGTCAGATGACCTGTTGCAAAACGGGCAATCCTGTCTAAAAACTTAAACATTCGTCCTTTTCCTAACGTCCGCTACAAAACCAGCCAGTGTAGAGAATAACTGGTGGACATCAATTGGTTTGGAAACGTAGCCTGCCATTCCGCATTGTTTTGCCTTGAGCATAGTATCTTCCATAACATCTGCAGTCATGGCAATGATTGGAATGTACGCTACATCCACTCTTGGGAGCTCCTTGATGAGTTCTGTGGCTTCATAGCCATCCAAAACAGGCATTCTTACATCCATAAGGATTGCATCATAGTGGTATTCTTCAGAAGCACTGAACATATCAACAGCCATCTGGCCATTCTGGGCTATATCAACCACTACGCCCACTTCATCCAGAAGTCCCTGTGCAACTTCAGCATTGATTGCATTGTCTTCTGCAAGAAGGACATGCGCACCCTTAAGGATTGAGAAATCATCATGACGCTGCTTCCATGCAGATGCAGTATCCCCTGTCTCTTCGTCCTGAAGTCCCAGTTCCAAAACCAGTTTTACAGTAAATTTTGTCCCAACAAACTCTTCACTCTCTACAGTTATATCCCCGCCCATCATATTGGCAAAGCGCTTGGATATAACAAGTCCCAGTCCTGTACCAGAGCCGTATTTGGACGGATCTCTGTTCTCCTGAGAAAAATTATGAAACAGCTTTGGAATAAAGTCCTTGCTCATTCCACAGCCATTATCCTCAACAATAAAGGTGGTCTCTACAGTATCTGCCTGTATTTCCTGAGACACATCAAGAGATACCTTTCCACCGTTTTCTGTAAACTTAACGGCATTATTAAGAAGGTTTATCAAAATCTGCTGAATGCGGATCTTGTCACCCACGATGTTCCAGGTATTTACCTTGCTATCATCCATGATAAATTCAATATTCTTTTCCTCAGCAATCGGTCTGATGATAGTATCCACGGCATCAAATACATCACCAAAATTAACCGGTCTGTGATCAAGAACAATATCTCCACCTTCAATCTTTCTAAGGTCTAAAACATCATTGATAATTCCAAGAAGGTACTGACCTGATGCCTGAATTTTCTTTAGATATTCTCTGGCAAGACTATCCTCTGACTTATCAAGACCAAGAGTCGCAAGACCTATGACGGCATTCATAGGCGTTCTCATCTCATGACTCATTCTGGAAATGAATTCCGCCATAGAATCATTGGCTTTTTCAAGCTGCTCATTAAGTTCTTTTATCTGATTATTTTTGTTATAATCCTCTGTAACATCAATAAAACTACCTACAAGTCCTATAATCTGGCCATTATCATAAACTGGTCCCTTGCTGGCTCTAATCTGGCGCACCTGACCATTTACCATGCACTCTCCCTGTACCATAAAGGTGCTTTTTCCTCTAAGTACCTCTTCTTCATCTTTTTTGAATGGCTCAGGATCAGGATGCCAGCCCATATCCTCATCATTTTTGCCCAAAATATCAGAAAGAGACGAGAAGCCATAGTAATCCAGAAAGGCCTGATTAGCGCCCAAAAAGCGTCTGTTTCGGTCTTTCCAGAAAATCATAGCCTGAGTGGTATTAAGAATGCGATCAAGGAGGATTGTGTTGTAATCCAGCGTTGTCAGCTTATTTCCGGTTCTGTCATAATCAAAGTTCTCTGTTATTTCGTATATGTTTATGTAGATCAAAACTACATCTTTTTCCACAACTCTACCTGAAGCACTGCCTTTAAAGAGCTTGTAATTCTTTTCCGGAGGCACCTGCATACGGACAGCCACTTCATAAGGGTTTTCAGGCTCCATCAAAAGCTGCCCCATTATAGACACCATTGATGCGTAGTCATCCGGATGGATAAACTCAGATTTATTCTGCAGATAAAGGGCCAAAATCTCGTCCTTGCTCTCTCCAAACACCTTAGAGAGCATATCAGACACCAAAATAAGACTGTATTTGCCATTGTTATAGCAAAAAACAGCCAAGTAACCCGGTACGTGTTCTAATATATTTTTCTCTTCATCAGGCATAGTGTAGAGAAAATAATTCATAGTCCGCCCTCATACCATTTATATCTGCACCGCCAAAACGCGAGTTTATTCGATAGTAAACAACTCTACCTATAATTATAAAATTTCGTAAATTATAAAACAACATTTTGAACGTAACACTTTTATTAAAATTTGATAAAACAAATTTATGTAAAAAAGGTTTATGTTGACAATGAAAATTTAATACTGCAAACTATTAAAGGATATTTTCGTTACGTAAGCGTAACAAAGGTTATTTGCATATTTAGGAGGAGATTTATGGGCGGCTTTTTTGCTACGGCGCTAAAGAATGACTGTGTATTTGATCTGTTCTTCGGAACCGATTATCATTCACATCTTGGAACAAGAAGGGCTGGTATGGTAGTCCTTGGCAAAGACGGTTTTAACCGATCAATCCATAATATTGAGAATTCACCATTTAGAACCAAATTTGAAAAAGAGATTCAATCTATGAGCGGTAATCTTGGAATTGGCTGCATTTCTGATTATGAGCCACAGCCGCTAATCGTCAGGTCACATCACGGCACATACGCAATCACCACTGTTGGAAAAATCAATAATATTGAAGAGCTTGCTGATAAAGTTATCGGCGGTTCAAGCCCAAGCCATTTCCTGGAAATGAGCGGTGGAAATATCAATGCTACAGAGCTTGTGGCTGCCCTTATCAATCAAAAGGATAATATTATAGAAGGTATTAAATACGCTCAGGAAGTAATTGACGGTTCCATGACCCTGATGTTGCTTACTCCTCAGGGCATATACTGTGCAAGAGACAGAATGGGACGCACTCCACTGGTCATCGGTATGAAGGACGAGGGTTTCTGCGCATCCTTTGAAGCTTTTGCCTACTTAAACCTTGGATACCGCGACTTCAAAGAACTTGGTCCTGGTGAAATAGTAGTCATGACTCCAGAGGGCGTAACTACTCTGGCAAAACCAGGCAGCAACATGCGTATCTGTACCTTCCTCTGGGTATATTACGGCTATCCATCCTCAAGTTATGAAGGCGTATCTGTTGAGCAGATGCGTTATAACTGCGGTAGTGCCATGGCAAAGCGCGATGGTATGACTAAAGAGGACATCGACATAGTTGCAGGTGTTCCTGACTCCGGTACCGCTCATGCTGTTGGTTATGCCAACGAATCCGGCGTACCATTCTCAAGACCTTTTATCAAATACACTCCTACATGGCCAAGATCCTTTATGCCTACCATTCAGTCCAAGCGTGACCTTATTGCCCGCATGAAGCTGATTCCTGTCCATGAGCTCATTGAAAACAGAAAGCTCCTTTTAATAGATGATTCAATAGTTAGAGGTACACAGCTGCGTGAGACCACAGACTTCCTGTATAGAAGCGGTGCAAAAGAAGTTCACGTGCGTCCTGCATGTCCTCCTATCATGTATGGATGTAAGTACCTGAACTTCTCACGTTCAACTTCCGAAATGGAGCTCATCGCAAGACGTATCATAAATAAAGAAGAGGGACAAAACGTTGAGCGCAGCGTCCTGGATGATTACTGCAATCCAGATTCTGACAGATACAAGAAGATGGTAGAAGACATCCGCAAGCAGCTGGGCTTCACCACTCTCAACTACAACCGTCTCGACGATATGCTCGATGCTTGCGGTATCGACCGCTCAAAGCTCTGCACCTACTGCTGGGATGGTAAGGAATAAAGATAAAAAGCGACAAATTCACTTACGACAAAATTCCCCATATCACTCTGATATGGGGAATTTTTAATATCTTAACTTCAATTTAGACAAATACACTGTTGGGTGTTTGTAGCCCATATGCTCAAGATACTGCTCTGCGCCTTTCCTTGCAAGGTCTACGTGGTTTTTAGGAGCTACGGTGATGCTGGTGATTGGCATCAACTCCTCGTTGATATGGCCAACCCTTATAAATGGCATAAGAAAGCCGTCACGCTCTCTGAACATCAGCTCTTCATTTCTGCAATTACGGAATACTATTCTGTACTCTTTTTCCGCCTCAAACTCCTGCTGTTTAAAGAACAAAGCATAGATGGAGATGATACTTCTGAAACGGTTGCACAGATCATCGAACTCTCTGTTTTGACCATTAAGAACCTTATTATTCATAATCTTATCAAAATCCATACCAACCTTGGCTGGGATTCTCTTAAATAAAAGAGATCTGATGATTTCCTTTTGAGCCTCATAATCATATATTACATAGCCATGGCAGAAGATCTCACGCTCTTTTTCGATACGTCTTATAAGCTCACCGGCATTAAAGCCAATATTATAGCCTGTCTGGTTACCAAATTCTGACCATAGAGTAATGCTATCAGGATCTGTAGAAAAAGAGATTACGTAATAATCTGCTTTTCTCATCTCCTGCATGGTAGTATGAATCTGATCACGCAAAAGCCTGCACCACTCAGGTTTAACAACTTCTCCAATTACTCTGTCAGCAATTGAAAGCATATATTCAACTTCATTTACATCATTCAAAAAGCTTGAATCTGTCGCATACATGCATTTACCTGCCACGATACCCTTCATGCTGCTGCACTGGGTGTAATGGTAAAGTCTGCAATCATCTGCCGCAGTCTCAAGCGCCATATATCTTTTCGCCATTTGTCTAACCTCTATGAATTAATGCTAACTAGAATTGACACTTTCGTCAAGAAAAAGTAATATACCATAAGTAACTCTAAACGGTCAATCAACATTTTCGGAGAATACCCTATATGAATAGAAAAATTGCTTTTTTTGACATTGATGGAACCTTGTGGGATATGAAGGGCACAATACCTGTCAGCACTATTTCAGCAATCAGACAGCTTCATAAAAATGGTCATCTAGCATTTATCAATACAGGAAGAACAAGAGCCTTTGTACACTCAGAAGACCTATTAGGCATAGGCTTTGATGGTATAGTTGCAGGCTGTGGCACTCAGATCGAGTATAACGGAGAATTCATTTTTTATAAAAAAATTGAAAAAGAACTGGCCATTCATACTGTTGAAACTGTAAAGAAGTTTGGTCTTAAGCCAATCCTGGAAGGCAAGGACTATCTGTATTTTGACAACGAAGATTTCGCTGATGATCCTTACGGTCAGTTCATCAAATCTGACATGGGAGATAATCTCCTGTCCATTTCCGGTAACTGGGGCAATTGGGAATTTTCCAAGCTTTCCTGCGCCACAACTTCCAGGCATACAAAAGATTGCTTCGATTCCTTATCTGAGCATTACAATTTTCTAGTTCACAATGAAGCCGTTGCTGAGTTTGTACCTCACGGATTTACTAAAGGTACTGGTATACAGAAAATATGCGAATTATTTGATACAGATATCGCTGACACTTTTGCTTTTGGTGACAGTGTAAACGATATTGACATGTTAAGAGTAGCCGGAACCAGCGTAGTTATGGGCAACGGAACTGATATAGCCAAGGCAGAGGCCGACTACATTACAACAGACATCCTTGATGATGGCATCTTCAACGCCTGCAAACATTTTGGGCTTATTTAAAAAAATCGAACCAAATTTAAGAATTCTTTTAGGTTAATTTTAGGTTCGCAGATTATAGTATACATAAAGAAGCGAGAAAACGCTTCTCCCCCTCATAACAATTTTTTCATACGAGCCAATACGGTCCCCGCCGTATTGGCTTGCTCCATTAATAAGGATATTCACAGGACTTCTATAAACATTCAATCAAATTTATAATCTTTTTATTAATTTGGATGACTTTTTATGATTTTTAGTGTATATTACATATACGAAAATGCGCAATTACATGTGTGTTTTCTTTGGTATTGTGGTAAACAAACGATTTGTTTACTTGTTTTAATCCTACGGAAAGGAGGGGTGAACATGAGCGTATCTGCTATTGCGAGCGGAAATGGCGCTGGTGCAGCCAAGTATATGCAACAGATTGCAAGTGGCAAGAAGATAAACAGTGCTGCTGATAACTCTGCAGGCCTTGCTATTGCACAGAAACTTCGTAAAAGTGCGACAACCGCCAAAGTAAGCTCTAACAATTATCAGGATCAGATCAACAAGAACAATGTCGCTGATTCTGTTTATAGCGGAATGTCAGACTACATGCAGGATATCAACGTTCAGGCTGTTAAATCCCAGAACGGAACGTTGTCTTCATCAGACAGAGCAAGTATTTCTGATTATGTAGGTCAGTTAAGCCAGGGAATGAACCAGCTTGCTGAAACTACATACAACGGACAGAGTCTTGTAAGTTCATCTGTAACTGAAGGTGTAAGCGCTAGCAATTTTGATTTAAGTTCCATTGATAGTGCAGTTGCATCTCTCAATAGTGCAAGATCACAGAACGGCGCCGAAACCAATGGTCTTGAGTATGCATCTGCCGTAGCTGATGTTGAGTACGAAAACGAAACAGCTGCTCTTAGTGGCATTGAAGATACAGATATAGCTGAAGCTGCTACTGGTCTTGCAATAGAGAATACTCTCGATGCAACAAGAGTTTCACTTCAAAAGCAAATGATGGAAGACGAAGAACAGAAGAATTTGGCTTTATTTGTTTAATGTTTTTGCAAAAACGGTAAACGGAGATTTTTAGATAAAGTAAAACTCGGCAAAGGAAAAGAACCGGTCAATATGACTGGTTCTTTTTCTTTTGTCGATTATTATAAAGAAAGGAGACCGTAGCTTTTACTTTACACTAAACTGTGAAATCAGGTCGTTATAGCCTGTGGTATTCATATTTTTCAGCGTTCTATCTAAAAAATCATTAAGACAATTCGTCTAGAGTTTTTCCGTATGGCGGCATAAACTCTTCCATAAAATCGTGAACTTCCGGAAGATCCATTCGTAGGTTGCCTATAGCACGGAGAGTTGATTCCTTGGCAGTTCTAAATTCGGTATTGCCAGATTTTTCCTCTTCAATACATTTAATAAGGGCTGAAATCTTATCTGCTGCCTTTACCAATTTTCTCAAATACACTTCATCCGGATCATCCTTGCTATACTTAAATACCTTTTCGTAGGTAGGACGAAGGTCATCCGGAAGTCTCTCCAGCAATCTATCTTCTGCAACTGCCTCCACCATTTTATATGCTTTTTTTATTTCATCATTGTAGTATTTTACAGGTGTTGGCATATCCCCTGTGATAATCTCTGACGCATCGTGATAAAGCCCTACTAATGCTGCTTTATTGGCATCAAGATTTCTTCCATAGCGCACATTACCTATTGTGCAAAGAGCATGTGCTATCATGGCAACTTCTGTTGCATGTTCGCTAAGCGTTTCTTCCCTTGAGTTGCGCATAAGAGCCCAACGCTCTATATATTTCATCCTTGAAAGTGTTGCAAAAAAACTATATGTATCCATATCTTACCTCGATAAAAAAGGTCATCGGCAACTTAATGCCGATGACCAGCATTTACTATTAACTACTTAAAATCAAATCGTATCAAGACGTTTGATATATCCAGGCTTATCTGATGGAGCTACAAGCTGCTTTATATTAGTAACCTTAGCCCATTTATCTACTACCTGATTTTCCACCTGAACTTTGGCATCAATTATAGAATGTCCCATGATGATGCAGTTTCTTACTACTGCACCCTTTCTAATCTCAACACCACGTCCAATTACTGAGTTTTCAACAGTTCCCTCTATGAGACAGCCATTAGCAACCATAGAATTCTTAACAGAAGAACCATTAACATATCTAACAGGGCAGGAATCAGTAGTCCTTGTGTAAATAGGCCACTCATCAGAGAACAGCTCTGCCGACAAGTCATAGTCAAGAAGCTCCATATTGGCATCATAATAACTCTTAAAATCTGTTATTGCTGCAAAATATCCTTTGTGCTGAATACCTCTTACATCGAGTTCATCACATTTAGAATTAACTATATCAACCATTCTATAGATTGAAGATATCTCTTTTGCATCATAAAGCAACTTTATGAATAACTCTTTGCTCATTACATAGGTATCCATAAAAATATTTTTCTCTGCTGCACAGCCATTATTTATTTCTATAGACTTAACACCCTTTTGCCTGTTTAGATTAACTGCAAAACAGTTTCTATATGATGTATTAGCATTAGTTACCTTGTGGTAAAGGACTGTAACATCAGCCTTGGAGCTTAAATGCTCATCCAAAAGTTTTTCATAATCCTGCTTAAATACCATGTAACCAGGTGTAATGATAGCATACGGCTGATGCATACGCTCTATAATGGAAATATTATCCATGTATGCTTTGATATCAGTATTGTATACCTCGTTCAATATGTCTTCCTTGCTGAACATCATTTGAAGAAGTCCACGCTTGGAATTGATATTATAAATTCTTCCACTTCCAATGTGCTCTGCAAGAGAACGAGGATTCTGATTGGTAGCATACACCTGAATGCGCTCAACTCCGCTGTTGCTAAAAGATGAAAGAGGAAAATCTATTATTCTGTATCTTCCAAGGAATGAAAAAGCGTTTATAGGTCTAAAGTCCTGCAATCCTTCTACCTTGATGTAGCCGCCTGCCGGTGCTACTATACCAAATGCCTTTGCCATATCACTTTCCTCCCTTTACATCTTTTGCAACCAAAAGAATATCCTGACTCTTGGCGCTTCCTACAACAGCACTCTTACCAATTTTAACTCCATCAGCTACAAGAGCTCTTGTCACTTTGGCACCTGGAGCAACTGTGGCACCTGGCATAAGTACTGTATCCTTTACCTTGGCGCCTTTTCCTATTGTAGTTCCTGTAAACAGGACTGAGTTCTCAACTTTGCCTTCAATGCGGCATCCCTGTGTGATGTAGCAATTTTTTACCTCTGCATCAGGTCCGATATACTGTGGAAGCTCAATAGCATCCTCTGTATATATCTTCCAGGAAGGATCTGCAAGATCAAGCTCATTGCTCCTATCCAAAAGATCCATATTAGCTTCCCAAAGAGAGTCAATAGTACCTACATCCTTCCAGTAGCCCTTAAATCTGTAGGCATATAAGGATCTGCCATCATTAAGCATTGTAGGAATGATATCCTTACCAAAATCATGGTTTGAATCATTGTTTTTCATATCTGCCACAAGCATTTTTCTAAGAAGCTTCCAGCTGAAAATATAAATACCCATAGATGCAAGATTGCTCTTTGGATGAGCCGGTTTTTCTTCAAACTCGATGATCTTGTCGTTATCTCCGGTATTCATGATACCAAATCTACTTGCTTCCTTTTTAGGAACGCCAATAACGGCAATGGTCGCATCAGCTTTTTTATCAATATGAGCCTGAAGCATCTTGTCATAATTCATTTTGTATATGTGATCTCCGGATAGAACCAAAAGATAGTCCGGATCATAGGAATCTATGAAATCAATATTCTGAGAGATGGCATCTGCAGTTCCTCTGTAGACATCAAGTCCTGCATCAGCTTTTTCACGAGGCGGCAAAATAAATACACCACTATCCTTACTGTCCAGTCCCCAAATACGGCCACCTGCTGCGTAACTATTAAGCAGTACAGACTCATATTGTGTCAATACGCCTACAATATCAACGCCACTATTAGCGCAATTACTTAATGGGAAATCGATGATACGATACTTACCACCAAAAGAAACTGCCGGCTTTGCAACCTTATTGGTAAGGTCTTTAAGACGACTTCCACGTCCACCTGCCAGCACCATGGCTAACATACTGTTTTTACTCATTCCCCCTGCTCCTTTCCTTGGCTGGAATAGCCCTTGATAAAATCGAATTCTTTCTCTTTCTTTATTATAGCGCAACAAATGAAAAGAAACTACAATAAATGTACATTTTATACAAATAATTGTAGTTTCTTATCATCTTTTTATTAATTATTACAATGCTTTTGCGTTTCTTTCGTAATCAGTCCCTATGAGACATCCCATAGAGCCAAGGGAACTGATTTCAACCTCAGACCACTTCTTGTGCTTGGTGGTTCTGCAAAAAGATACAACGATATTAACATCCACAATTCCGTTGTGAAGCATGGCATACTGAACAGCCTGCTCCAGATGAACATTTGTAAAAAGCTTATACATCTCCGGAGACTTGCCTTCAAAGTAATCTATGTTGTCTATTACAAAGATTCCATCTTTTGTGAAATTACTCAGATAGTTTTCTTTGTCCACATAGTCATATTCCGTTGTACCCTCTTTATTGCTGCCATAAATATGATAGAAATGGTGCTTTATGGCGTCGTAAATATATATCTCATCTATACTGAAAACGTCACATAAATTAGTGAGAAGTTCTTTTTTCCTCGACCTGTCAGCATCCTGATAGTACTGGATCATGGCATTTAAGGAAGTAATACGCGCCGCTCTGATAGATTTCCTTGCCTTATTATTTCCCGGAGCCTCTTCAGTAATAAAATCTTTATGCAAATTCTCACGATATATGATATACCTGTTTTTGCCCTTTTCCTTGGCAAGATAGAGCATCTTGTCGGCTATATTAAAGAGCTTCAAATAATCCTGTGCATCTTCAGGATAAGTGGCGCAACCTATAGAGCAGGTAAGCTGAGGTCCTTTCTGATTTGCGCCATCGTAGAGTTTTTCCAGTCCCTGCTTGATAGCTCTGAAAATTCCGCGCATATCATTTTTGTCCTGAATGTTCTCAACAACGATGAACATCTCATCACCGCCGATTCTGCCACAGATGCCTTTATTTCCAACAGCTCGCTTGATTACATTTGCTGCATCGCTTATTACCTGATCTCCAAAGAGATGGCCATAGGTGTCATTTATAACCTTAAAATCATCAATATCTATAATAGCGATGGTAACATTATGGTCCGGTTTGCCATTTAATAGCCTTGTTGTATATTCAGTAATGGCACGTTTGTTTAATACGTCTGCACCAAAGTCTTTGTAGCCTGAATCAACTCTGCCGCCATCAAGAAGCGCCTTGATATCCTCCTTGTTTTTAATGATAAAAATGATTCCAAGAACGTATCTTTGTCCGTTGTCCTCCACGCAGGTCTTGCATTTATAGAGGCAGGAATCAATGTTATCTATACCAAAAAGTTTGTTGTACTTAATTTCTGCGGAAAAAGCGCTTTGGCCACTTAACATATTTTCACAAAATTCCTTAAATCTCGGAACGTAGCCCTCTGCAATTACGCCGTCTGAAAGCATATACTCTTTCCACCCCTCAAATGGCCCGTTATAAATCTTGAGCTGATTTCCCACGCCTGGAACAGTAATTACCAGCTCATCCTTTACAAGGTCATACTGCATGAGATAGCCATCCAGGATGTCCAGGAATTCGTAATACTTGTCCGCCAGCGGATTTTTGTTCTGATTTGTGCCATTTAAAATATCCACATCAGATATATGCAAAATGATCGTGCCCTTATAATCAGCTATGCCAACAACCATCCAGCTGTAAGTTCCAAGTCTGTGAAGAAGCCTTATTACTGTAACTCTTCGTTCCTGGTTTTCCTGAACAAACTTTATGTTTTTCTTAAAGGAGCTTAGATCCTCCGGGTGAATAATGCGCGCAAAAATAAGGCCGGCTGCCTCTTGTCCTACAAAGCTGTAGTATTCTGCATCGGCCTGTTTGATTTCAAAGTTCTTATCAATTGTTACTCTTATATTGTAAAGAGTAGGTTCCTGCGCATTGTACCTATGTTCCATATAAGTTGCCTAAATATTTGCAAGGGCTAATTTCTTTAGTAAAAATCACACTCCAATATCAATTGCGGTTCCTATCTGAGCATAGCCCTGTCCGGCACCGGTTCTACTGTAACCTGTAACAGCATTTCCGAAGTTCTCTGCGATTTTGTTAAAAGCCTTGTTAATAGCGCTTACGTCTGCCTTATCTTCTTTTTCCTTATCAGAAACCTCAATGGCATTGGGATATCTGACAGGGTTAACCGCATCAACAGGATTACTTGCCGCAGCAGCGCCAAGCCCCTTTACAGACTCAGCATATGCGGTAGAGGTTGCAGACTGCGCCTCGAGGGGCATCTGCATAGGCTTAATGGAAGTAATAGGACTATATGCACTTATTCCTGATATTCCTGATATTGCCATATGACTCCTTCGTGGTTGATATATCAAAAAAGATAATACGGATTGTTCCGTGCTTCGCACTTCCAACCCTATTATCTGTATTATA
>JAZRKG010000156.1:0-6526 GCA_045646185.1 Butyrivibrio sp. | reverse complement strand
GTGGTCGTCAAGAACGATAAAGCAGGTATCACCAAGGCTCTGAACGCTCGTACAGCTGCTGGTAAGGAGTTCTATGACAAGTTCGCTATCAAATCTACGGCTAGTCAGAAGAAATCTGATGGATATTTCGTGCAGTATGGTGCATTCAGCAGCAAAAACAACGCCAAAAAGCGTCTCTACAACATCGAAAGCAAGGGTCTTGAGGGTGAGATCGTGAAACTTGATGGATATCACCGTGTCATCGATGGATATTACGACGTTTCTGAGGCCAACTCAATCGCTAAGAAGGCTAGAGAGGCTGGTTACAATGTCGTGATCAAGGAGAGACGAGTATGAGCTGGCTTGCGTTATTAGGTTCGCTTTTTCTTTGTATCGTTTTTATCATCGGTATGGTGTTTGGAATAGTAGTTATCGGTCTTGCTTTGATATTTTTTGTTGGTGAAATAGTAGAAAAAGCGACTGATCGGGCTTGTAAAGCTGTAAAACGGAGGAAAAAAGAAGAATGATCTGGTATCGTGTACAGATTGGGGCTTATGCTCTGAAGAGATCTGCCGAAAAAGTGTCGGTCGATCTGATTGAAAAGGGATTTAAGACCTCAATTACCAAAGAAAAAGGGCTTTACAAAGTCCGAATTGGCAGTTTTCAGGATAAATCAAAGGCCGAAAAGCTGCTTGCAATGGTTCACAAGTACAAAAAGTACAAGAAATCCAAGATTCTTGAGTGGAATGACGGTAAAGATCTGCCGATTATTGATCTTTCCGGCGATAAAAAGGATGAACAAGAGGAAAAATACAATCCGAAATTCTGTTTTTATGCTATTTGGCACACCGAAAGCAATAAAAGTATGTATGGTGATGCTCAGGTTTTTATCGAGTATGCCAAAAATGGTACTGATATTGCTCATGTTGTGCTTGTCGACACTGGCATGGATGGTTGTGACACCATTAAAAAGCTCAAAAAGCTTGGTATTACAACCATCGACGCTATCGTGATCAGCCATGCTCACGGTGATCATTATGGGTATTTGACTGAGATCCTGAAGCAGTTCAAGGTTTTGCATTTATATTTACCCGGAATTGCCGGACTGCAGAAGTATCAGCCTTCCTATGCCAAGGCAATTCAGAGACAGGAGACAAAAGCTAAGAAGCTTGGTATTCCTGTGACATATCTTGTCGGATCTGACGAGTTTACAGTTGGGCATATCAATTGCTGGTGCGCTTGTCAGGTACCTGCTTCAGCACTTACTAATCATGACAATCACCTCTTTGTTAACGATCAGTCTATTGTTACTTTGTTTACTCTGGATGATGTTGGCAGAGTCTTGCTGACTGGTGATCTGAGTAATCCTGGTAATAAATGGGTCATGGAGCATGTGATGAAGGCCGCTCTTGAAGCCGATATTGCTAAGTGTGGTTGGCATGGTGATGGCGGCGCTATGATTGAAGCGTGGGCTAAGCTTGTTAATGCTGTGATTTGGTTCTGGAACTATCACGATAAGGAATCAAAAGGCGGCCGTGGCAACACTCGTAAAAAGCTTGAGGCAGCTGGTGTCAAGTCTGAACATATTCTGAGGAACTTTGAGGATGGTGATATTTACTGCTACTTCACACAAGGTCAGTGGCTGATTCAGACTTCCAAGAGTAAGAAATCCTTCTCATTTATGTCCAAGTTTAATTGATATTTTTGAGGGTTGGTATATGAGTAGAAGTAAAACTGATGATCCGAACAGAGACATACATATTAAAATCAAGGTCACCGAGGAAGAACGAAAAGCTATTAAACTCTTTTCAGCAGAAAATGGTATTTCGGTATCTGACCTGATCCGTCTTGGGTTGAATACAATAGGAGGATTTGACCTTGAATATGGTAACAAAAAGAGGACGTCCAAAAAAGAGAGCGACTGATCAGAGGGCTCTTAGACTTACTCTGAGACTTACACCAATGGAGTATGGACGCATAAAAACAGCTGCAAAAAACAAAAATATGACAATGGTTAAGTTCATCAGAGAGTGTATAAAATCCTATTTTGGCGATTTTTGAGACGCCTAAAAAATAAAAAATCCCTGGCCACTTTTGGTTTTGAAAAATGGGCTTTGGTCAAAAATTTTTGGGCTTTACTTTTTTGTGCCCACATTTAGCGATTAAATAGACGCCTAAAAAATCGGATTCTGGCCATTTTTCTGGCCAATGGCCATTTTGGTCAATTTGAAAATGGCCAAAAAGTGGCCACATTTATGATTAAATAGGCGTCTAAAAAATCGGATTTACCCACTTTTATGATTAAATAGGCGTCTAAAAAATACTCTGTGGCCAAAAACCCGGTTTTATTTAGAGTTAATACGCGAAAAAAAATTTATATTATTATAGTAATTTAAGAAAAAAACTGGGCTTTTGGCCAGAGATTAAATAGGCGTCTAAAAAATAATTGATATTTTGGGCTCTATCAGAGATGGTAGGGCCTTTTCTTTTGCTCTTTTTTACTTCGCAGAATTTTCAGGTCCTTTTATGAGAGGGATAAGATTGTAAGCGCGACTTTAACGCTTACTTCCTCTTTTCTTTTTCTGGATATTTAGAAAGGAGTATCTGTGAGTAAGAAAGAAAATGATTTTCAAGCAAATCTTATTGATGATCTGGAAACACAATTTCCTGGATCTATTGTAACTAAGCTCGACCCAAACCACATTCAGGGGATTCCCGATCTATTGATATTGTACAAGGATAAATGGGCAACTCTTGAATGTAAGAAGAGTGAGAAGGATCGAAAGCACCCACGACCTAATCAAGAATATTATGTTGAACAAATGAACAACATGTCATTCTCAAGATTCATCTATCCAGAAAATAGAGAGGAGGTTTTGAGTGAACTTTATCAGGCATTCGAATCTTGAAGGGCAACATGCCTTTCTTGGAGCCAGTAAGTATCACTGGATATTTTATGACGAAGCTAAGCTGGCTGATTATTTCAAACGATCGCTAGCTGTCCAAAAAGGCGTTGAACTTCATGCATTTGCCGCTCAATGCATTAGACTGAGACAAAAGCTTCCAAATTCAAAGAAAACATTAAACAAGTATGTAAATGATGCTATAGGTTACAGAATGACCCCGGAACAGATTTTA
Organism: Butyrivibrio sp.; assembly: GCA_045646185.1. Taxonomy (GTDB): domain Bacteria; phylum Bacillota; class Clostridia; order Lachnospirales; family Lachnospiraceae; genus Butyrivibrio. Next base: position 3,409 of record JAZRKG010000156.1, on the reverse strand, counting down.
TATTATTCTCCAAACTGTTTCGGTACAGCTGATGCTATAGCATTTAATGACGCAAAAGCATTTCTCCGCATACACGATCTTAAGACTGGTGTGACACCTGCTCACATGGAACAGCTGATCGTATATGCGGCTTTATTTTGTCTCGAATACAATGTCAAACCCGGAGACATTGAATGCGAACTCAGATTGTATCAGTCCGATGATATTTTGATTTCCAATCCTGGTGTGGATGAGATAGCTCCTGTGATGGATAAGATTATTACTTTTGATCGAATCATTAATGATATTCGTAGGGAGGAAGAGTAATGAGCCATAACGATGAATTGATGCATTACGGTGTTGGTAAGTTGGATGGATCTCCTGGTAGAGGATCTGGAAGATATCCTCTTGGTAGTGGTAAGAACCCTAACCAGCATAGCGGAGACTTTATCACCAGAGTAGAATCTCTTAGGAAGTCTGGTATGAGTGACACAGACATTGCCAGGCATCTCAAGCTTTCTACAACACAGTTTCGCGTTCAGATCGCTATTGCAAATGAAGAGCGTAGATCTCTTAATGTAGCCACAGCAAGACGTCTTAGAGCTGAGGGTAATTCATTAAATGAGATCGCTAGAAAGATGGGTTACAACAATGACTCATCTGTAAGAGCTCTCCTTAATGAAAATGCTGAATCGAGGATGAATCAGTCCAAAGTCACAGCTGAGTATCTCAAACAGATTGTTGATGAGAAAGGTATGCTTGATGTTGGTGCCGGTCAGGAACGATTTGCAGGAGTTTCCAGAGTTAAGTTTGATGAAGCATTGTACAGACTGCAACTCCAGGGTTATCCGGTTTATGGTGGATCGGTAGAGCAGGTTACTAATCCTGGTAAACGAACAGTTCTTAAAGTTCTTTGCCCTCCAGGTACAGAACACAAAGATATTTATTCTCTTGATATTCATTCTATTGAAGAGTCGGACAAGATTCTTACTGACAATGGTAAGAAGATTGAGCCGGCTTTTAAATACCCTGAAAGTCTTGATTCAAAGAGGCTTTCGATCAGGTATGCTGATGATCCAGATGGTGGCGCACAGAAAGATGGTGTTATTGAACTGAGAAGAGGTTGTAAAGATCTCGACCTTGGTGAAGCCAACTATGCTCAGGTACGTATCATGGTTGACGGCACTCACTATCTTAAAGGTATGGCGGTTTACGGTGACAACATGCCTGATGGTGTGGATGTAATCTTCAATACCAATAAAAAAACTGGCACACCAATGGAAAAGGTTCTCAAGCAGATCAAACCTGACAGAGAGAATCCTTTTGGATCACTGATTAAGGAACGCGGTGGTCAGTATTACTATGAGGATGAACATGGTAATAAGAAACTTGGTCTGATTAACAAGCGTGCTGAAGAAGGTGACTGGTCAGAATACAGCGATAAACTTCCTTCTCAGTTCCTTAGTAAGCAGCCAATGAAACTGATCAACCAGCAGCTTAACCTTACCATGGCAGATCGTAAGGCCGAGTTTGATGACATCATGAGTCTTACCAATAAGACTGTTAAAAGAGAACTTCTTAGATCCTTTGCTGAAGATTGTGACTCTGCTGCTGTTCATCTTCAGGCTGCTGCATTACCTAGACAAAAGTATCAGGTCATTCTTCCTCTTATGAGTATGAAAGACAATGAGGTCTATGCTCCTAACTATAAGAATGGCGAGAAGGTAGCTCTTATCAGATACCCTCATGGTGGAACATTTGAGATCCCAATTGTTACTGTTAATAATAAGAATCAGGAAGGCCGTAATGTTATTGGTACCAGTGCTAAGGATGCTGTTGGTATCAATGCTAAGGTTGCATCAAGATTGTCTGGTGCTGACTTCGATGGTGATACAGTAATGGTCATCCCTATTGGACCCAAGTCTCAGATCAAGTCTACCAATCCATTGAAAGGTCTTGAAGGTTTCGATCCTACTGCTGAGTATGGTCCTGATAGTCCTGGATCTGCTGGTAAGAAGTACAAAAGAATGTCTGAAGGATACAAACAGCAGCAGATGGGTGTTGTATCCAACCTTATTACAGACATGACATTGAGGGGTGCTAATGATGCGGAGATTGCTAGAGCTGTACGACATAGCATGGTAGTAATCGACGCTGTTAAACATGATCTTGATTACAAGAGAAGTGAGAAAGAGAATGGTATAGCAGAGCTTAAGCGTTCTTATCAGAGGAGGGTAGATGAGAACGGTAAAGAATTAGGGGGTGCTTCTACCCTTATCTCTAGGGCTAAGAGTCCCGTGTATGTTGATAAGAGGAGAGGCAACCCTATCATTAATGAAGATGGTTCTCTTAGCTATAAGACTGCTGCTCCTCAAGCATTCAAGAATAAAGATGGTTCTATTGTGTATAAGAAGAGGCAGGAGAAGAGCACCCAGATGGCGGAGACCAAGGATGCTACGACCCTATCCTCTGGTACAAAGCAAGAGAATGCTTATGCAAACTATGCTAACTACATGAAGTCTCTTGCTAATCAGGCTCGAAAAGAGATGCTCTCTACTGGAAGGGCTAAGTTCTCTGCTTCTGCTAAAGAAACATACAGAAAAGAAGTTGATGATCTTATGGCTCAGTATAATGAAGCCCAAAAGAATAGACCTAGAGAAAGACAAGCTCAGTTGTTAGCAAGCAATAAAGTTAAAGCCATTCAACAGAGTAATCCTGATCTCGATAAAGAAGAACTTAAAAAGGTTAAGAATACGGCTTTGAAAGAGGCCCGTATACAAGTAGGTGCTAAGAGAGTACCTATAAAAGTTACTGATCGTTCATGGGAAGCTATACAGAATGGCGCTGTTTCTGATAGCACTCTTTCTAGTATGCTTAAGTACATGGATTCCGATGATCTTAGAAAGAGAGCAACACCTAGAGCTACTAGAGAACTTAGTACAGCTAAACAGTCTCTTATTAAGACCATGAAGTCTAGTGGTTATAGTAATGATGAGATAGCTAATAGACTTGGTGTATCTACAGCAACCGTAAACAAGTATAAGTAATGTGTTTATAGATCAATGCACTATTAAAACACAATATGAAAGGAATTGTATGGCTTCTGCATTGACAACAACTGACAATCCTTATGATCCATTTGCAGACTTTGACAAATGGTTTCTATTTGACATTGTTGAGGGCTACAATTCTTGTTCTTACTTAGCTAGAATCGCAAGAACAAGCGAACAATTAAGTGAGGAGGAGAATCTGTCTGAAATTGAACGTGCAATTGATGAAATAGTACGTTTGAATCCAACTTTGTACAAAAAAGTAACAAAATAGTGTGCGCAACTATTTATTCCATTCTAGTCAATATAAATAAAATCCAATAAATAGTATAAATATAAATAATATCAATATAGGGGACATTTATATTTATACCGGGGGG
>JAZRKG010000155.1:0-5531 GCA_045646185.1 Butyrivibrio sp. | reverse complement strand
TCTTCGTGAGCCTGCTTTTCAATAATAGCTTTGGCTTCGTCAGGTGTCTTGATATCCCACATTTTACTAAATGTGTTCATGTTAAAAGGCAGATTGTATAATTCATCCTTATAAATAGCAACTGGAGAGTTAATGTAGTTATTAAATTCGGCAAACTTATTTATGTATTTCCATACTTTTTTGTCTGAAGTATGAAAAATATGGGCACCGTACTTGTGTACGTTAATGCCCATATTTTCATAAGTATATATATTGCCGCCGATGTTCTCTCTGCGGTCGATAACTAGGATTTTTTTACCCGATCTAGCCATCTCATGTGCAAACACACAACCATAAAGGCCTGCGCCTACAACCAAATAATCGTAATTCATAAGTTCCCCCTATGGGTAAAAAAGGATTCAAATTCTGTTTAATACTAAATAAAACATCAAGCTTTGTACTTATCAAGTGAAGCAAAATCGCTCATAAGATCAAGAACTTTCTTACGTCCAGACTTATTAAGCTTAACATACTGCTGCATTACGCGATTCTCTACAATCTTGTCACCAAGATCTGCGCCCTTCTCAAGTGAAGTGAAATCAACTGGGTTAAGATTGAGCTTATCACACATTCTGATAACTGTTCCATAAGCCATACCCTCGATTCCCCTATCAAGAGCTGTAACCAATGTGCTATATGGAATAGACATTTCAAGTGCAAACTGTCTAACACTCTTATATTGACCTAGAATCTCCTTCTTTAGTATCTCTGCTTTTGTCATGATGCTACCTCCTATAAAGTGCTAAAAATCTACTGCCATCCAAAAGACGAAAAAATCTCTTCGGTGCTAGTTTAGTATACATCATGAACGTTTTTTCGTCATTACCCTTTTTCTTAAAATTTGTAATAAATTTTTATTAACAAATATAACTTTTTTGAGCACAATCACGAAAAAAGCATTAATCTTATATTTTTCTATAAACTTTCACAAATAATACACATTTTTCCGTTATAGTTAGTTCTTATTTTTTGATATTTGGTATGACACATTTTCGTTTCAGACATCTGTGTCATATTTTTTTAACGATAAATCATAAACCTAATATCTGTTTCTTTTTAATTTCAAACTCTTCTTTGGTGAGAATTCCGTCATCATAGAGCGCTTTTAGCTTTCTAAGGTTTTCATCATCCAGTACATCTTCCTCCTGAGAGAGAGCTTTTACATGTTCGCTAAGGTACACATAGACATCATTAAACTTTTCCCTTGGAATAACATAAATATTGTGATTATCATTCTTTTCCACAATATCAAGATTTCCCATCTTTTTATCCACACTCTTAACATTGCTATACTTAATGACAGAAGATTTATTGGTATTATCTGTAACAAATTCTGCCCTGTCAGCATAAATGAACAGCTCGCCCTTCAAAAAGCCTGTAGTCGTTTTGATTTCAAACATAGGCTTGTTATTGTTTGCTCTCATTTCAGCTATTACTGCAGAATCCGCACGGGATGCTGCTACGTCCAGATCGATCTCTGTAGCAGATGAAGCAGCATTTTCAACCTGCTTTACCTTACCATCTTTAAAGGTATAATTAAGGCGCGGCGTAAGGACTGTTTCAATAAGGCCTGACAGAGTATTGTACTCAACTTCAATCATCTGATTCTGGGTTATATTAAGGTCTATAGTCTTTTCCCTGACCTTAAAGGCAAATTTAATGCTATGCCATCCCGCTGCTATATTAAGTACAATCTTTTCACCACTATTAATATGGTAAACAGATGTATCATCGATAAAAACCGTCATGGCCGGATTATCCTCGAAACGCTGGCCCTTACGGACAATTGTAAGCTTTATGGTATCCTTGTTATCAAGTGCCTCCCCACAATAAGGGCAATACTTAAATTTACTTCCTGCTTCCTTTAGACATTTTGGACATATCATATGTATATATACCCTCCGTCCTTTCTTAGTAGTCTGTCAAATTTTTCGTGGACCTTTTCTGAATTGTCTTTTAGCACTTCATCTGTAACTATTATGAAATCAAAGAAATTATCACTCCAGGGCAGCTGCATGATTAATGGGTCACCCACCAGCAACTCTGCACCAATATCTTTTGCAGTTGGCTGTCCAATAGCAGCAATAGCAGGCACTTTTTCTATACCAGCCACATATGAATTAGGGAAAATATATCTTATTGCCCCCATAGTGACGCCAAAGCCGCAGCCGAGTTCAAGCACCCTCAATGGATACGCTGATATCCTGGCAGAAACATTCGTCTTTTGATCCACTCCTGCAACCTTGGACTTTTTACTCTTTGCAGATACTCTTCCAGCAGTTTTGGCAAAAATCTCTACGACAGCATCATCATCCGGGCAGGAATACTGCCATACGTCAAAGCCCCACTTTTTTACAAATTTCTTGCGGGAAGATTCCATTGCATTCTTTTTACCTTCAAAACCTGTGCCACCATAATGATATATATAGCTGTTATGGCAAAGATACTGCTTATATCCTGCAAGAGCAAGTCGTATACCCAGATCATCGTCCTCGAAGTATCCTGGTGAAAAGCGTGTATCTAAAAGATCACCTTCCAGCAACACATCATTTATGGCTTCTCTTTTAATTAAAACAGCAAAGCCAGTCAGACGCTGACGATTCTCATACTCATAATACAAATCAGGTCTAAACATCTGGACTCTGTTAACGAATGCCTCATAGCTAATGTTTGCTTTGTCTGGTTTAAAAACAAGTGCTATGTTTTCCTGTCTGTCCATCATGCTGCTTTTAATAGCCACTGAATTAACGACGGCTCTGGCAGCGAGATTTACAGTGGTTCCGTTTTCTTTGGTAGTATAGACATCCACTGTCTGAAGTGTGGCATTGGAAGACATGGCCCCGCAGGCTCCCACATCCCTGTTGTCATATAGTCCCATCCTAAGCCAGAACAAGGCATTTGGCGTAAGTATTGCATCATTATTTAGTAAAAAAATATCATTCTCAGGATTACAGTTTCTGACACCAATATTACAGCCCTTTGGAAAGCCTTCATTTTTGCTGTTTTCAATAAGTACAATATCTTCCTGTTCTCTAAGGTAATCCAGCACTCCATCTGTGGAAGCATTGTCTACAACAACTATCTGATAGTTATCTTCAAGTTCACAGCTTCTTATTCCGGCAAGACATTTTTTCATATATTCCAGATCATTATATGATACAATAACAATCGATACTTTCCTGACTCTCATGGTTGGTATGACCTGTAGTTCCTTTATGTGTTTATGAGTCATCTTGATATCTTTCTCAATTTCCTCATCCGGCGACTCATAGTATTTTTTTACCATATAAAAAAGAGCTCTTTCAAAGCATAAAAAGGCCTTATTAACATTACTCATCTGTAAATGGTACGCCCCAAGCATATAAAAAAGCTCATAATTTTCCGGATCTATTTGTAAACCATCAGCTATAGCTTCAAGCTCATCTGATAAATTTCCTGCCTCTTCAAAAGCAGATGCTCTTACAATGTCTCCGTTCATGTCCCCTCCAACATATCGGCTAATCGTGCAAAAATAGATGGATTAATTATAACATAAGAGCCTGCCCTTTGCTTAGGGCAAGCTCAAATATTATTATTTATTTATCAAATATTTAGTTTTTATTCGGTCACAATATCATCTCTGTTTGCCTTGGAATTTCTGGCTTTAATCTTGATGCTCTCAAGATCATCAACCGAAAACTGGTACTTTTTGCCACAGAACTGACATCCCAGCTCGACATCTTTGCCTTCAGCAATCATATCATCCAGTTCTTTTGTACCAATCAGCATCAGAGCCCTCTCAACTCTGTTTCTGTCGCAGTTACAATAAAACTGCACTGGCATCTTTCCTGTAAATTCTATATCAAGGCCCTCAAGAATCATCTCCAGCATTTCTTCTGGCGTATGTCCTGCGCGAAGAATATCAGTAACAGATGTTATCTTTCTTAAATTCTCTTCGAGTTTTGTTATGGTCTCTTCGTTTGCTCCCGGCATCAGTTGTATGATAAAACCTCCGGCTGCTATCACTGCCTCTTTTGCATCAACCAAAACCCCCAGGCCCACAGATGACGGTGTCTGTTCTGATTCAGCAAAATAGTAGGTTATATCCTCTGCAATCTCTCCTGTATAAAGACTAACAGTTCCAACATAAGGATCCTTAAGACCAGTATCTCTTATAACAGTTAGTGTCCCTGCTCCAATACCACCGCCTACATCAAGGTGATCATTGGCATTATGAGGCAACACAACCTCCGGATTTCCAACATATCCTTTAACATTACCCTTATTATCAGCAGTTGCAAGAACGCTCTTTAATGGTCCATCACCATCTATTCTCACAGTGATAAGGTCTTTATCATTTTTTAGCATATCGCCCATCATAACTGTGGCACTTAAGAGCCTTCCAAGCGCAGCTGTAGGCAACGCTCTTGTATTATGTGATACTCTGGCTTTTTCTACCATGTTTTTGGATGTAACAGCAAAAGCTCTTATCTGAAGGTCTGCTGCTGTTGCTCTTACCATATAATCATTAGTTTCTTTAATTTCAGTACTCAATGTCATTCCTCTATCTTTTTATTAATTATTTGTTTTGCCACATTCTCTTGCCAAAATGTAGACTCTCTCACTATTTTCATCAGGTTCTTTATGGGTATCTGCATCAATGGCTTTTATAAAGGTCATGCCTGCCTTTTCCACAAAGCTCTTCATCTCCTCCAGTGTATATCCACGCTGAAGATGTGTTTCTATGGATCTTGCAAAATTCTCATTTTTTTCATCCGTAGCTGCAAATATAGTCAGGTCATACTCATTAATATGGGTATCTTCATCGAAAAAGTTTTCCCATATAAAACTGCAATCCTCCCTATTTTCAGCAATTGTAGTATCACCGATAACATCACGGTATTTATGCAGTGTATTAAAATCAAAAACAAACAGTCCACCCGGGTACAGAAAATTATTTACGAGCCTGAAAGCTTCAATTACATCGTCATCTTCCAGCAGATAATTTACGCTGTCGCATACGCTCACAAAGGTTCCTGCTGTGCAATAGAGATCAATCTCTCTCATATCCTGACACAGATATAGTATTTCGTGACCGGTTTCTTCTTTTTTCTGTCTGGCAATATCCAACATTTCTTCTGACAAGTCTATTCCAATCATGTCATAGCCAAAACTTGCCATTTCCTCTGTAAAGGCACCTGTTCCGCATCCCAGCTCAACTACAAGGTTCCTTTCCTGCATGAGAGCAGCTTCTTCGGACACTTCACCACTTTCATTATTAATTTTTTCAAGTTCTCCCTGTGCATATGGCGCAGAGATACCAAACTCGCTTATAAGCTGTGAAATATATTTTGCCCACGCTTTATAAGGAGTCTCATCCATAAATGTGTCATAAACTTTTGCAAAATCTGTATATGCATCCATATCTGTATTATATAAACGAAAGAGTTGCTATGCAACTTCGCACTTTCGTGCGCTTTAGCAGGCAACTCTTTGTTTATTTATAATCTTTC
>JAZRKG010000154.1:0-12426 GCA_045646185.1 Butyrivibrio sp. | reverse complement strand
CCCAGGTGCTGTGATAAAAGTTCCTCAAAGCTCATGCCAAGACCTGCCTCCAGGCGATAAATATCGTAGGGATCAAGGATTACAGTATCTCCCATTCCGCAGCAGCAGTGATGACAACCACTACAATCATTTACACCAAGTCGTGCCATATCTCCTGCGTCATATTTTTTTCCATCTGATATTTCTGACAGATCAATTTCTCTATTCATAGTGCTCTTACTCCAAATTAGAATATATATATCTTAGCATGGTTTTTACGAAGTAAATAGGAAAAAATGCTTTGGGTTTTGCTATTGTTATTTGAGCATTAATTGGTGTATACTCGTACATGCTATGTTAAGAAAATCCATTAGAGGGGGATTTTTTTGAAAGGAATTTTTACAAGATGAATAAGAGGGTTTCATTACTCATATTGATCTTAAAACCCTTTGCCAGACTATATAAGATACTGGCTCCAAAGGGAGGGCATAAAGGATTCGCTTATTTTACAGGAAGTTTTGCAGGTGCAGTCGTTGCAGTATCAGTGCTGGGCAGTATTCTTGCCAGAAATAATATAAAAAACAGCATTTATAATGTAGCTGATGCTCAGAACACAAGCGATTCCAATGAGGACATTACAGAAAATACTACTATAGAATATGAAGAAAACTTGACTGCCAGTGCTTCTGCAGATAGTGACCTTGCTACTGATGAGGAAGATAGTTTATATCTCTTTTCACAGGCTCCAAATACCGGCGATGATAGCGACGGCCTTACGGAAACAACCGCTGAAGATACCGGAAGTTACGCTCTTAATATAAATGAAGCTGCCGAAAACTGGTACGAAAAGTTTTCAGTGGATTTTGAATATCTCCAGAGCATCAATTCCGATATAATCGGTTGGATTGTATGGGAAAACGAGGATATTAGCTACCCACTGTTGTATTCAGGAGACAATTCCAAATATCTCTCCACTTCCTTTGATGGCAGGGAGCTGAGCAGTGGTTCAATTTTCCTTGATGGAAGAAATGACAGTTCTTTTTCAGACCAGCACAATATTATATATGGTCATAATATGAAGAATCTCAGCATGTTTGGTAAGCTTAAATATTACAAGACTGATGATTCCTACTACTCAGAGCACCAGTACATTCAGATTCTTTTGCCAGACAGAACTGAGAGATACCAGATTTTCTCATTTAACACAGTATCTTCAAGCAGTATCGTCTACAACGTAGACTACACAAACTCTGAGGAAATCGAAGAATTCTTAAATTACATTGAACTTGCATCCTATACAGCTACTGGAATTGACGTTGATTCAGAAGACAAAATCCTTTCACTTTCTACCTGCACAGCAGATGAAGATAAGAGATTTGTTATAAACGCAGTTTTAGTTGATGAAAAGTAAATATCTCTAAAAAGGGAGGAAGCCAGGACATTTGGGGTATGTCCTGGCTCATTTAATGAAAAAGTGTTTTGAGGGGAAATGTGTTTCATTTCTTGATTATCAATATACGCTCCCTACTTAAATCGAAACTAAAATAGTTATTACCATTTTGTGAAAAATACCCCTCGTTTTATAAAAAGCATTTTCTATTAAAATGCTACAGGTCCATCTCCAGCATCAGTGTACAATTCGTATGAAGTATCATCTGCCTCATAACAAATATAGCCAAGCTGACTCTTACTGATATTTCCCATACCCTTTTCAGGCTCAGAAATAGGAAGGACATGTCCTTTTCTTATGAAAACAAGAATCTCATTAAGATCTGCTTTTATATAATGATCACCCCTGGAAAATATCTCTTCGTCGTAATCATTGTATGCTCTGAATCTGATAAGCTTCATGTCTTCAGGCAGGTACACATATCTGCCGGTAACATTCTGCCTGTATACAGGAGCAAGCATGATACTCTCGCCAAGGAGCAGCTGGTCCTCAATCTCTGCACTTCGCTCATCCTCATACTCAAAGCAAAGAGGCTTAAATAGCATTTTATTATTAAGAACAGCTTTCATATATTCTGAATACAGGTATGGCACAAGTGCATGTCTCAGCTCTACAAAGTTCTTAAAGGTATCAGTATTCTCAAAGCGGTAATACTCCTGACATCTTGTTCCCAATGCAGAATGGTTTCTAAACAGTGGTGTAAATATACCAAAGGCAGACCATCTAAGCATCAGATCTTCTGTGGTATCACTTCCAAAGCCACCAATATCCGCACCTGAATATAAAAATCCGCACATGGAAAGTGCAGGCATTTGCTGTATATTCAAAAGAAGATGTGACCACCAGGACTGATTGTCACCGCACCAGACACCGCCATAGCGGTGCATACCTATATATGAAGACCTTGAAAACATCAGGATTCTTTTATCTGGAGATAATCTCTCAAAAGCTTCTCCAGCAGCTCTGGTCATATTGTATCCAAAAATGTTGTGGACCTTGTCATGTCTTACTTTCTGGCCCTTATAGTCATGATAGAATCTCTTGTAATCCTCGCCATTATTATCAATTGAGCCTACAAGTCCCTTAAATTCAAAGAAGGAATTGATATCCAGATTCTTGCCTTTATAGTCTTCTATTTTTTCAAAAACTTCATTTAAGTGATCTTCTGTATAGAATATGGCAGGCTCATTCATATCATTCCAGAATCCATCAATGCCCTGATCCAGAAGGACTTTGTATCTATTGCCAAACCATGCTCTAGCATCTTCATTTAAGAAGTCCGGGAAATGAACTCTTCCTGGCCATACAGCAGCCACGAGGTTTTCGCCATTTTCTTTTTTGACAAAAAAGTCCTGTGAAAGGCCTTCTTCGTATACATCATAGCCCTCTTCTATTTTTATGCCGGCATCGATAATTGGAATAAGATGTATTCCGCGGTCTTTCATCTCTTTTACAAAATCAGCAAAGTCTGGGAAAGAATCTTTGTTTACAGTAAAATCCTTATATCTTTCCATGTAATCGATGTCCAGATAGATCATATCAAGCGGAATCCCGGCAGCTTCGTACTTATCAGCAACCTCTCTGACTTCATCAGCTGTCATATAACCCCATCTGCTCTGGCCATAGCCAAATGCCCATCTCGGCGGGATGTAGCTTCTGCCTATGATTTCTCTAAACTGAGATACAATATCTGCAGCGTTTTGACCATCTATAAGATAGATGTCCGCGTCAAAATCCTCAAAGGATATTATGAGCTCATCCAGCTTTGTGTAGCCTATATCAAAGGTCACTCTTCCTGGAGTATCAACGTATAGACCAAATGTCTCTGTTTTGGAAAAAATCACAAGAAAGTTCTGAGATGCATACAGTGAGCGCTTGTTCTCAGTATGTATTGGATCATCTGCATTGTTGCTGGTGTAGATCCAGCCTCTTTTATTGATTCCTCTTACAGTTTCTCCAAGTCCGAACACCTTTGCATTCTGGGCAAGGGTATGAGAAAGCAAATTTTTTGCCTCATCTTTTGTAAAAAAAGGCATTTCCCCGCCGCAAATAGCTATCTCTTTTACCACAGAATCTGTCGGTATTGGATCACCGATTCTAAACCTTTTTATCATAACAATCCTCCGCTTATTATATGTTACAGGCCAAGAATACTAAAACAGCCGAATTCGTCTATGGATTCCTGAACCCATGCATCGGCTTCTTCATATATTTCAAGACTTTCAGCATCATCTTCCGGGATGAAGGTTTTAACCTTCTCCCAGTCTTCGTAACTGACAACAATCATTCCATTTGGATCATATTCGGCTATGCCCTCACATAGAGCGTTATAAAGCCCCTGATGATCAATCAGAACATCATCATGAAGGAATATGGAATCATCTCTCCAGAAAGTAGCTCCATCCCATTTACCCTTGTAAAATTCATGATAAATTGTGCCTTCGCGTTCATTATTAAAAATAAAATATTTCATCTTCCCCACCACAAAATTATTTTTTTAATTTAGCTGGCAACTCGCCTCTGGACAATATAGCCAGGTGCTGTGTAGCACGTGAAATTGCTGTATACAGACAATGATCACCTATTTCATCATCCGGATAATTCTCAGAATCTGCATCTGCCAGAATAACATTGTCAAACTCAAGGCCTTTTGCCAGAGCAAGCTCTATCAGAAAAGCTCCTGTCTTTGGAAGTGCATCCTGAAGTGTAATCTCCTGAGGCGCCATCTCACCAAGCTCAGCAAGAATCTTCTCCATATTAAGCGGATTTCTGCAGATAATTGCTGTCAGACCTTCTTTATTCTCAAATTCTTTTATCAGCTTTATCAGTTCATCAAAATACTCGTCATCCGAGCTGCATTTTTTGACAACAGCTGCTTCGCCCGGACGCTTTACAGAGGATACGAGCATCTTCTTTTCTTCTGGAAGAATGGCTGCAAACATATCAGTGATTTCAGGTGAACTTCTATAACTGGTCAAAAGAGGCAGTTCTACAAAGTTTTTGTTGTCAGCCTTGGCCATCTCCTCAATTTCAGCAAAGGTGATCGTACCCTTTCTGATTGACTGGAATTCATCTCCAAGAAGCATAAAGCGTGCATTTGGGAAGTACTTGCGAAATACAAGCATCTGTGCCTTTGTATAGTCCTGTACCTCATCAACCATAACATAACGCATGTTACGATCACAAATTCCGGTAAGCTCCATCCTTGTATAGAGCCATTCTGCAGCTGTAATGCTATCCTTTTTCAAAATACGGGAAGCGATACGCTTTATATTTACAAAACCGCACTGTCTGATATTTCGAAGTGCTCCGCCAAAATCATTTTCTATTCTGTTATCTTCAGCGTCTTCTGACTTAGCAACACTTTCAGAATCCTCATCCTGCTCAGTCTCAAGACTGCGCATTGCTTTTTTGGCCCTCTGCTCGAGTTCGTCAGATACAATTTGTATGAGGCGCACTCCCATTGGGAACTGACTGTAGGACCGGGCTACTGCATAAACTTCATTTTTTGACAAAACCACCTTTTCCTTCTGTCTTATGTCAAAAAAGTCATCTACTTCAGGCTCCAGCTCCTCAAGCCCCTCATGTATTGTCTGAAGGCTCTCTGGCTCAGTATAGTCCTGAGCACCATCATTAAATGGAATGTGCATCATCTTCAAAAATTCAAGCCAGGTAAGAGTTACAGGATTAGACTCACCCAGGTCAGGAAGAACGTTATCTATATAATCCCTGAAAACAGGATTTAAAGTCATAAGACATACCTGGTCAGGACGCAGAGAATCTCTTTTCTGGTAGAACAGATAAGCTATTCTCTGAAGAAGTACAGATGTCTTACCGCTTCCTGCAATACCATTAACCAGTAAAACAGGTACATCAGGATAACGAATAATAGTATTCTGCTCCTTCTGGATAGTTGCAGTAATAGCCTGCATCTTGTCAGAACGGGTCTGAGTAAGTGATTTTAGAAGCATTGGATCTTCGATAGCCACCTGTGTATCAAAATAAGAGATCAGTTCATTTTTGTGAAGTTCAAACTGACGTCTAAGCTGTAAATCTACAGGAATCTCCCTATCATCAACGTTATAGTGAGTATGGCCATTTTCCTGATTGTAGTAAACCTCTGCTATAGGTGATCTCCAGTCGATAATCATCTGGTCATAGCCATTTTCTGAAATAGCTGCTCGTCCAATATAATAGCTTTCCGGTGCCTCAGATGGATCAAACTGCAGCGTAATCTTGGCAAAATAAGGGGATTCCAAAAGCTTATTCACCGTACGAAGTCTGTTACCCAGAGAACTGCTCTCAATATTGTAGGTATCAATATAGTGGTTCCAAACTTCGATTTCAGTCAGAGTCTCCATAGATGTCTCATCATCTGCAAAGTCCAGACGGATGTTATCACGGATATCATTCTTTTCATCAGCCGCTTTAACATCAAGGTCTGCCACCTGATCCTCAAGCTCTTTTTTCATATCAAGGAGCTTGTTATAAATTTTAGTTAAATGTTGTTGTTCTAAATCAAATACTTCTTTTTCCATAAAATTAAAACCTCAATATAGTCCCTGGGGACGGAGTTATAGGCAGAAAAACCTACCCAATGCTCATGAATGGCTTTTGCAAAAAAGATTACGGTCAGCTATCGTTTTAGAGTACCCATTATTTTCTATGGAGGTGCTGCCGTTTACCTTCCGCATACATTTCATTATCTTCCGGAATATCCATCAAGCTGCAATTCCGCTTTCAGATATTCTGCAATCTCTTTAATAATCTCTTCCTCATATGCAACTTTTTATAATCTGTAAACTACATTTTTTAATGTATTATAAAGTCCATTATAACTAGAAAAATAGCGGTTCACAACCTCTAAGCTGTGACCGCTATTTCAGTTATTACACCCTTTGCGCTGTCATTATAATCGTCAGGCTACAGATTATTCCTTTTTGATACCATGTTGAAATAGCATCCCTTGTTATTCCTTAGATAAAATTGGTAAATACAGCTTCTTCATAAACTGGTTTTTCAATACCCTGCTCTTGTGCTGTTTTTATAGACTGTAAAAGCCAGGATATATTCTGCCCAAGTGTACGCATTGTCTGTAATCCTTCTTCATCCTTCTTTACATCTTCTGCAGTAAAACCATGCACCTGATTCCAGTACTGTGAGCTAACAACATGCATATTTTCCATCAGGAAATACTGATTTAGTCTTTCGAAAGCTGCACTGGCGCCGCCCCTTCTGCATGATACAATTGATGCTCCAAGCTTACCTGCAAACTTATCTCCAGGAATACTAAAGAATAAACGATCCAGGAACGAAGTCAGTCGTCCATTCGGACCACCATAATATACTGGAGAACCAACGACTATTCCATCGAATTCATCGATACGTGCTGCAATCTCATTTACTTCATCGTTAAACGCGCATTTTCCTTCCATCTTGCACTTCATACACGCCATACAATCAGGAACCGGTTTTTTACCAAGCCATAGTTTTTCTGTTTCAATTCCGTTTTTGTTTAAAACTGCGATTACTTCATCCATTGCTGTAGATGTACATCCATTTTCATTAGGACTGCCATTTATAAATAGTATCTTTGCCATAATTCAATCTCCTTTTTTAGAAACAGGGTTAATGTTGAATCAAATGATAAATTATAGCTGACAGTTTGTCAAGTATGTATTTGACATTTTGTCAGTTAATGGCGTATGATATATTCAATCAGAACTGTTAAGGAGCATTCTATGGGAACATTAAGAGCTAGAAGTGACAAAGAAATAGACAGCAGAAAAGCTGAAATTTTAAATGTAACGGAAAAACTTTTTTTGACTACAGAATATCAGGATATTACGCTTGCTATTATCGCGGAAAAAACTTCTATTTCAAGACCATCAATGTACAATTATTATAAGACAAAAGAAGAGGTTTTTCTTGATCTTTCAAAAAGAGAATATCTTCGATTTGAAGAAGCCATAAGACATTCTTTTACAAAAAAACTTAGTAAAAAACAATTTTGCAAAAAAATGTCCGATGTTCTATGGGAACACCAGACATTTTTAAAGCTTCTTTCACTTCACACTTCCATCATAGAAGATAAATGCGGAATTGAATTAATGCATAATTTTAAAAAGGCAGTTATGCCAATGTATACAACATTTTCTAATATTTTGGAAAAGCAATTTCCTCAGTCCACTTCTGAACAGAGAGATTTGTTCAAAGCACATTTTTTCATGTATGCTTACAGTGTTTATCCTGCAAGTCATATACCTGATGCTCAAATTAAGATAATGAATGAACTAAAGCCTTTTGGAAATTTACCAGCTCCAAAACAGCTTCTCCTCAATGCGCTAGAATTATTATCTTCAAACCTATGATTATTTTAGCATTCTACCATGCCATCAGCCTCAAATTCACCTGTCATCGGTAAAAGTTTTATCTGACATGGCCACTGCATCAGCCGTGATAAATGGAAGCACATTCTTTTGCCGTCACTATCTTTATAACTATTATAGCTATCGCAAAAGATATGACCTCAGCAACAAGATATCCAATCCATACGCCTTCAAGCCCAAGAATACTTGAAAATAATACTGCCAATGGAAGTAGGAGGATTACCTGTCTCAATGCTGAGACAACAAGACTTGACACACCTCTGGCAAATCCCTGCAATGCGTAGCTGACCATTACAGTCACGCTTCCGAATATAAAGGTAAGAGATAGAATCCTGAACGCTATTGTTCCGATTTCAAGCATTGATTCTGATGGAGAAAAAGCTCCAATAAGCTGCTCTGGCAACAGGAACATTATCGCAGTTCCTATTAAACCGATAATCGCAGAATATATACCTGCCAGGCGGATAACTTTCTTTATTCTGTCTACATTTCCTGCTCCTTTATTGAATGCAACAATAGATAAAAGAGCTGTATTTAACCCAAAAACCGCCATATATACGAATGTCTGAATCTTAAAGTAAGCACCAAATACTGCTGCTGCAGTACTTGTATAAGATAAAAGGATTTTGTTAACACCAAATGACATTATGGAAGTCATGGAGTTCATTATGATTGTCGGCACTCCCAGCTTGCATATATTGACCAGATACACAGATTCATATTTAAAACTTTTAAAAGAAAAATCAATCTCTTTATTTCTTGTAAGGTTGAATACTACTCCCAACATCATGGCAATAAACTGACCAATTACTGTTGCAATAGCTGCGCCAGCTGCTCCCATCTCAGGAAGCCCAAACAGACCAAAGATCAGGATCGGATCAAGGACTATGTTTACAATGGCTCCAGCCATCTGTGTTATCATAGTACAGCTTGTATGTCCGGTTGCCTGCAGAAGCTTTTCAAGCACAAGCTCAAATATCTGACAAAAGCTGAAAATACAAACTATCCTGAGGTATGATGTTCCCATCATGACAATCTCAGAATCTGTAGTCTGAAGGAGAAAGAACCTTTCTGTAAGAAAAACGCCAAACAGCATCACAATAAGATAGAATAATAATCCGACAATAAGACTGTGCCTGGCTGTCTGATCAGCTTTTTCTTTTTCGTTTTTGCCAAGATGAGTGGCTAAAAGCGCATTGGCACCGACACCCACACCAGTCCCAATAGCTACGATAAGAGTCTGTATTGAGAATGCCAAGGATACAGCAGTAAGTGCATTTTCACTATAATGACTTATAAATAAAGAATCCACAACATTGTAGCAAGCTCCTACAAGCATTGATAGTATCATTGGCCATGCCATAGACAGCAAAAGGCTGTTTACAGGTGCTGTTCCCATTTTATTATCCTTCATGTTTACAGTTTCGTTCATAAGTACCTCCTTTTGTTTGCAGGCAAACATTGAGCCTATTTTTTTGCTCTTCCTGATATACGCTTTAATCAGAAAGAGCAGCAACCATTTTCTTATAGATGATATTCCACATCTCGTTTTCAGAATCTGTCAAAACTGAGCTTAAGTAATTGTCCAGATATTCAATAACTTTTGCATTATCCAGATAGTATTTCTTTCCTTTATCTGTCAGAAACACCAGTTTCTTACGTGAGTCATCAGAAGCCTCCGTTCTTGTCACATATCCCTTTTCTTCCATAAGCTTGAGCATCTTACTGGTAGTTGCTCTATTAATCTTGAGTGAAGATTCAATTTCTTTTTGTGTTACATTTTCTGTTGAATTATATAGTAATTCTACAACCTGAAGATTAGCAAAGCTCATGTTCGAATACTCAGTGTTATCAAGCAACGCATAGGTTTTCTTAGTGATAAGATTATTAAGCTGTTTGATCATAGGGCCAAAACCATAATTCATATTTAACCTCTCATTGTTTGCTTGCAAACAATGTATCATATCCTACAATCAAAGTCAACTATATTTTTTACATCCCCACTAAATATTCACAGTGATAGGTAACGAGGACATCGTGTAAAGTGATAATAACTACCGTCTCTATGTTTCGAATCATCAAAATTAAAATCCCAGGTCTTGTCCTTATACTGCGGATGAGCATCTGCCCAATCCTGCATTACATGAAAACTGTCCTTTGCCCGCTGCAGATCCTTCGGTTTGTTAATATCTTTTCCGCCCATTAATTTCGCAACAATACCACTTTTCATGAATTCGTTTACAACCGTACGAAAACCGTCCAAGTCAATTTCCCCATCCGCAGCCTTCCATATTGACAGAAAAACGAAGCACATGTAAATATTCTCAGCCATTGGATTATTAGCACCGATGTCATCATAGTCTGTTACCTCCGTGTTATCTTAAAACCTATGATAAATTCTTAATCTACAGCTGTTTTTATTAATGTCCTTCAATATTGTCAGAGAAAGGGGCACTGGTATTTAGCGTAACTACATAGATTCCGTTTTCGCTTTCAAGCTCCCAATAATCAAAGTTTTTATCAATAATCTGAGCTATGGTATTATGATCCTTTTCTGAGGAAAAGGATATTCTTGATAAACAGTCTACATGATTTCCTGTCCCTGACGTATTACCAGTTTCAGAATACTCGTCTATGATATTGGCATCATCTATTTCCTGCATGATCACTGTTCTTAATTCTTTAGTCTGTACATTTGTAGCAACATGATTAGCTATGTATCCAACAATTTCAAAAACTATAATGAACGCAACCAGAAAAAGTGGCACTCCAACTACAACGATGCAAATTCCTTTAAGTACTCGCTTAATCAATTTTTTCATACCAGCCTCCAGTATAAATCACTCAATAGCATCATATTACAGACTATAGCTCAAAAATGCACTTTTTTTCTTAAAAATGTTTTAAATATGCATTCTCACCGCATGGTTGCCGCCTCTGAGCTTTTGGAACAAGCCTTTAGAACAACGTCATGGTAATGAATCCGACAAGTGCTGCAGGAATCAGTGCAAACACTATTCCTGGAAACAGTATTCCTTTTACATGAAACCACTTCTGGTGATACTCCTTGTCCATATGCTCCGTGCCTTCCAGCCTAAACATCTTCAAGTTTGCAAAAAGAACCCAATCCAAAAAAAATGTGTCATATAAGCCTATCCATACCATAAGAAAAAACGCCAGCAAAAAGCCTTGTAAAAAGGTTTTTGCTCCGGCAAAATAAGCACATCCTGCAATTATTGCTGTAAATAGGATCATACCAAATCCTTTTGTCGCAATGACTTTTTTGGACTTATAGCTTACTTCCATTCTCTCATGAGTCTTAAAGTATTCCTCCTGAATCTCCGGTGGATAATTGTGAATCCCGGCAGCCGAATATTGTCTGCCTCCGGAGTAAGCACTAAGGACTAATACTGTAAATAACACAGCAAAGACAATCATCTCTATTATGATTACTGTAATATTCATAACCCCTCCTCATCTATCGTTTTATTTTTTTCCTAAAAGAATTGTTGATCCGCTAAGTCCCATCCAGGTGGCTTCGAACTTAGTCATGAACATTCCGCTGGTAGTATCAATAAGTCTTACATCCTCATAGCCCATGTCTTTAAGCTTCTGAGCAAAGCTCTCCATGTCTCCATACTTGCTCTTGGACATAATATCATGAATTGCAAATGTTCCGCCCTTTTTGAGAGTTCTCAGGGTTTCAAGGAGAATGGCCTGTCTGTCCTTGCTTGGAATGTTATGATATACATAGTTACTTGTTACAGCATCAAAGGTCTCATCTTCAAATCTAAGCTTTGTAGCATCTCCCTGTTCAAACGAAACATTCGCTACACCTTCTGCTTCGGCATTGGTTTCGCAAAGTGTTTTGCTAAATGAAGCATACTCTTTTCCCCATCTGTCTACTCCAATTATCTGAGCGTTTGGGTTCTTCCTGGCTGATGCGATTGTAAGAGCCCCACTGCCGCATCCTACATCTAGGCCTTTGCCTCCATCTGGGATTTTCACATATGATGAAACACCCTCTATTATCTGTCTCGACATCTGCCTTGAACCGTTATATGAAAAGGCCCTGTACATCAAAAACATCCATATCGTCATAATTGCAAATAGTATTGTTATTATTAAAAATATCTTTCCAATGATTCCTGCCACTCCGACTACAACGGTAATTAAGGCTGCTATTACTGCGGCTGCCAAAAATCCACATACCATCCCCTTTGGCATCCAGTTCTTATAATTTGGTTTCATAACTTTTTCCTCCTGTTGTTAGCTATTGCTAACATTATGATACCACATAAATCCAAAAATAAAAGAGAATGTTATTAATGCTATTTTAGCTTCATTTATGGTTCTTATTAATTGTTGAATTCTGTGAGTTACTAGTGAAACTTTGTCTTTTGGAAATTCTACCAGTAAAATTTGGGGCTGTTTTACTAGTGGAATAGTATCTTTCTGATATTTCACTAGTATTTTTCAGCCTGCTCTACTAGCAAGATTTAATAACCGCAGTTTTTTACTAGTAAGGAATGCCTCGTTTTTACTAGCAAAAAATAGTAATTGCGGAATAATACTAGTAAGCATGGTCTGAATTATACTAGTAAAAAG
>JAZRKG010000153.1:0-20908 GCA_045646185.1 Butyrivibrio sp. | reverse complement strand
AAAACATACATTTTCTTTAAAAAAGGGGCGTGCGAAACACGCCCCTAAAAATTACTGCATTTAATTATTTGTAAAGCTCATCAATCTGTCTCTGAAGCTCTGCTGTTACTTCATTGATACCTGCTGCTTCAAGAGCTGCCTGGTATTCAGCAACGATTTCTTCAGCTGTTCCTGAGTACTTACCAAATGCGATCTGCTTCATGTAGTTAGTATGAATCTCAGAAATGTTGTTGATCATAGACTGGATGTTGTCAACATCAGGAATGAACTGTCCATATGGATAGTCAATCTTGATCTGGTCATACTCAGCATAAAGTGCATCGATAGCATCCCAGTTCTTTGTAGCATCCTTGATCTCAAGGTCGTCGTTACGTCCCCACCAGAAGTTTGTTGTGATTGCATCTGTATCTGAGTTGTAGCTTTCAGGCTGAATTCTAAGGCCTTCTTCGTTTACATCCCACTGCTTGCCCTGGATACCATAGTTGAAGAGTCTGTAGCAATCCTCATCGTTTCTGATAAGGTCATATACCATAAGAGCTCTTTCTGGGTTCTTAGAAGCAGCTGAGATAGCCATAGCACCGTGTGTGATTGAAAGTGCTACTACGTTTCCTGTCTCTTCACCAAAGTAGAAGAATCCTGTTTCTGCATCTTCATCATAGTACTCTGATGTCTCATCATAGATAAGGTTGCTTGATGATGGTGAGCAAAGGTCTGTCCATGTCTGTGTGTGGTGCTGTTCTGCAGCAACACGTCCGATACGGAAGTCATCTCTGTTCTGAGAAACTGTATTGTTAAGAACGTCTGTCTTCCAAACGCCGATTTCATCCCATTCCTTCATGAGCTCAGCAAACTCAACAAGAGATTCTGTATCTGTCATGTATGGGCTGTAGATTGTGTAAAGGTCATCCTTTGTACCACCCCACATAGCGCCTGAGTTAAGACCATCGATTGATACGTAATTACTATGTGATGAAATCCATCCACCAACCATAGTTGCATACTGTGTACCATCTGAATCCCAAGGTGTGATATCAGGATAAGCTTCTTTTACATACTTGAAGTATGTTGTAAGATCTTCCCAACTATGAACGCCGTCTGTTAAGCCAGCTTCCTTAGCCCAGTCAAGTCTGTATGCAAAACCGTGGTTTGTCCACTGTGCATAGTTGTCTTCTGGAATGAGATAAATCTCACCATTATATTTACAAAGATCCCAGTGCTCCTGTGATACTGAAGCATATGTCTGTGGGCAATATGTCTGAAGCATCTCATCTGTAAGAGCAAGGAAAGCACCATTCTTTGCATTTGGCCATGCATCCAGCCAGTCTGTAGCTGTACCAACAAGGTCAACTGTTCCATCCATCTGAGCAAGTGTCAGATTGTAAACTGAAAGGTAATCTGTCCAGTCGATGTAATAGATTTCAAGCTCTGCATTAACCTTCTCTGTAAGGATTGCATTGAGCTGTTCAAGCATCTCTTCTGTAGCGCCATTTGTTGGCTTACCACCTGTTGTCATGTAAGTAATTGTTACATGCTCAGAAGTATCAATTTCTGATGCTGTTTCTGTGCTTTCAGCTGTGTCAGATGTTGTCTCTGTTGTCTCTGTTGTCTGAGTAGAATCAGTTGTCTGAGTCTCTGTTGTAGTTGTGGTTGTCTCTGTTGTAGAACTACCACAAGCTGCAAGACTTGCTACCATAACAACTGATAACAGTGAAGCTACGATTTTCTTTTTCATTCGTTATCCTCCTATGAAAACATTTATTGTTACTGCATTATTGCAGTTAACATACAACCCCTCAAAACGAGAAGATTAGTACCTTTGTGTATACGCCCACGTAAAACCCTTTACATTAACCTTTTACAGCACCTACTGTAATACCACCGATGAAATATCTCTGTACAAATGGATATAACAGTACGATAGGTCCTGTTGCAAGTACAGCTGTTGCCATCTTAAGACCTTCAGTAGGAATATCTGCCAGTGATACGAACTGTCCAGCAATTGAGTTCTTTAAGCTCTGTGCTTCATTTACAACCTTATACAAGTTGTACTGAAGAGGAACTACTGTAATCTTTGAGCTAAGGAACAGTGATGACTGATACCATTCATTCCAATAACCAAGAGCCAGGAAAAGACCAATTGTTGCAAGTGCAGGCTTAAGCATTGGAAGAATAAGAGCTGTAAAAATCTTCATGTCTCCAGCACCATCTATTTTTCCTGATTCAGTAATTTCAAACGGTATTGATTTTACAAAGTTCTTCATCAAAATTATCAGCCACGGCGACATAAGAAGTGGTAAAAGAACTGCAAAATAACTATCTTTTAAGTGATATGTCTGTGTCATAAGCAGGTAGTATGGAGCAAGACCTGCCTGGAATAAGCTTGTAAAGTAAATAAAGAAAGAAATTACATTTCTAAGAACGAAGTCTTTTCTCTGAAGCGCATAACCTGTCATAGCTATGATTGAAAGACCTATTAGAGTTCCTATTACTGTAAGTGATATTGTAAGTACATAAGAGCGCCAGATCAGGCCTCCCTTTGTTACCATTTCATAAGCTCTAAGTGTGAAATCCTTAGGAATAAGCTTTACACCTTCTGCTCTGATGACAGTTTCACTAGTAAATGATGTTCCAATAATCAGCAGGAATGGGAAAATACATGCAAGAGCATATAGTGTTACAAACACATAACCGATTCCGCGAATGATTTTATCTGATGTACCAATTTTGACTCTACTTCCAGCCATGTAGCTGTCTTCTGAATTTTTCTTACTCATCTTACTTCCTCCTGATTAGAATAATGAATAGTCAGGGTCGATCTTTTTAACGATAAGGTTAACAACCATAACCATAACAAAACCGATGATTGACTGATAAAGACCGACTGCAGAGGCTGTAGCAAAGTTGAAGTCTGTCATTGTTGCTCTATATACATAAGTTTCAATAATATCTGTTGTTGAATAAAGAAGTGGGTTCTTACCAACTATGTTGTAGAAGAGACCGAAGTTACCTTTTACAATGCCGCCTAGAGCAAACAGAAGAAGAATAACTACTGTCTGTCTAAGTCCCGGGAGAATGATGTATCTGATCTTCTGCCATGCATTCGCACCATCTACTCTTGCTGCCTCAATAATCTCTGCATCAATACCCATGATTGCTGCGAAATAGACTACTGAGTTGTAACCTGTTGTCTGCCATAAGTGGATAACAACCAAAAGCACTGGCCAAACACTAGCATCCGAATATGGTCCCCAAGGCTCCATTCCAAGCTTGTTAAGAACTGTGTTTACAAAGCCTGTGTCATAGTTTAAAAGGTTGAATACAAGGAGTCCTACCAAAACCTGAGAAATGAAATATGGCAAAAACATCATTGTCTGAGACACTTTTTTGAACCATTTGCTCTGCATTTCGTTTAGCAGAATGGCTACGAATATAGCAAGGAAGTTGCCAAGTACTATGAAAGCTATATTGTAAAGAATTGTATTTCTTGTAAGTTCAAACAGCTTACCTGACTGGAACAGGAATTCAAAGTTCTTGAAACCAACAAAATCACTGCCGAAAATACCTTTTCCATAATTGTATTTAACAAACGCTACATAAATTCCAGGCATTGGAGCGTAGCTAAAAGCAATGAAGAATACAATTGCAGGTAAACACATAAATAATAGTGTTCTATTTCTCCATACCTTCTGTCCAAATGTCATTTGAGATACTGGTTTTTTCTTGGCCGTTTTAACCGCATTATTATTTCCCATAGGCCCTCCTATACTTCTTTTTAACTTCCCCCCAGCAATTTTTGAAATCGGTTTCTTTTTCTTCCAAAAATAAAATATCCCGAATTTTAAACCCTCAGATAATTGCTATTGAAACGTACATATATTCACTGTTTGTTAATAGATGTCATAATTCATTCACAGGTTACTGGTAAAAATGTCTAGGATATTTACTTGAAACTGGTTTCATATCGTCATTTTATACAACATGCGCAACGTTGTCAATAAATCGCACAAAAAAAGACAAAATCTGTATATAATAAACAGATTTTGTCTTTTGCTTTTGTTACATTTTAATATTTCTTTTAGTATAGTTTGTTTATTTAGAGTCCTTACTATTATTAGTTTTCAGCATCTGCCTTTTCTACAGTTTCCACTTCTGTACCATCAGTCTGGTTTTCCAGATCTTTATCAAGAGCTCTAATAGCTTTATTTAGTTCTTCTTCTTCACTAAGCTGTTCCTCTTCCTCCGGCTCGAACCTCTTGAACAGTCCATTATACAAATATGCCATTCCGTATGCAGGAAGTGTAAAGCCAAATAACACAAGCAAAGGAATAACCTTAATATCAAAGAAATAAAGCAAAATAACAGGAACTGCACTTAGAAGCACCATAAGGATTGTACGAGGAAGTCCAAGTATCATCATCATTACAGAGTTCTTCAATGTTCTTGAAACTGTATTTACAAATCTTGACTGCAATGGGAATATGTACAAAAAGGTCATATAAGCAAAAAGCGTTACAGCAAGAAGTACTACAACATATGCTCTTGAGAACTCACCCGAGAGCTGATAGAGCATATAATAATCCATCCCCAGGACTATTCCTACAACACACACAATTATCCACAGTATAGTTGACTGCTTGAAGTTCTCTTTGAAGGATTTCCAGAAGCCTTTAACAATGTAGTTCTCTTCATTTCTAACCATTTTAAGGAGTACATAATGCATTCCTGTAAGAGCGGCTCCACCTGTAAAAGGTATTACCATAAATAAAAGTGTGACAAGATTCAAAATCATAAGATCTGCCATTCTTGTCAAAAACTGCATAAGCGGACTGTCTAAGTCAAATAATTTACCCATAATACTACAAATTCCTTTCTCCCTTAACAAAAAATCCAGGTGTCACAGTTTAAGCTCCATTGGAGTAATTCTGATCCCATCCTTCACTATCTCCCCTTTGATGTCTTTAAAGCCTAATCTGTGATAGAAATCCACAGCATATGGAGAAGAATTGACTGTCATAATATCAAGTCCTTCTTCGTCTCTTACATACATTGCTGCAAAATCAACTAATGCTTTGCCGACTCCATTTCTATGATAAGCTCCATCTACAAAAAGAAGCGAAATATGGTTATTATCTCTAATAGTTATCATTCCGATAAGCTCACCACTTTTCATTCTGGCAACCATCATCTGATAATGTCCCATAGCAAACATTTTGTAGAGAATGCTATCATTAATAAAATTCTTAAAATTGGTAATTCCAAGCTCTGAATACTCCGGCGCATTAAACTCATCAAAGGTATCTGACGCCAGCTTCACAGCCTCTTCCCAATCGTCTTTATATGCATTTCTTACTATTACATCAGACCTGTTAAAATAAGACTGCATATTCATTAACTCTCTATTCTGTTATTTATCCAATTAAGCAAATCCTCATAAACAGTCATTCTTTCAGGTTCGTTCAGGATTTCATGTCTCATTCCGTCATAGAGTTTCAAATCTACTGACTTTATCTGTAATTCATCCTTGTAGATTTTGTACAGCTTTTCAACTGCCTCTCCATAGCTTCCTACCGGGTCTTCTTTACCAGCTATTAAGAGTATTGGAAGCTCTTTAGGAATTCTCTCCATCTTCTTATAATTTTCTACTCTGCCAAGAAGATCAGCCATTGTGCTAAATCCATTAACTGTAAATACAAAATTGTTTGCAGGATTGGCAATGTAAGCATCAATACTTTCCTCATTATGTGAAAGCCAGTCAAACTCAGTTCTTGGATTGTCAATCTTATCCAGATATGTTCCAAATGCTATTGAATTTAGCATTTTAGCATGGTGCTTATCTCCCAGGAAGAGCTTTTGTACCTTGCACAAAAACTTGGATACATTAATAAGCGCACCTGGTGTCCAGCCGGTTCCCATTATGATAACTGAATCTATTCCTGTTCCATAGCGGGATATATATTCTCTTGTAACAAATGAGCCAAAGCTATGTCCTAATATAATATATGGAACTCCAGGATATTTTTCCTGAGTCATCTTCTTTAATCTGTGAACATCTCTCACAAGTACAGTTGCGGCATCGTATTTGCAAAAATAGCCATATTCTCCGTTTTCCGGTCTTGACTGGCCATGTCCCAAATGGTCATTTCCAGCAACCAGAATTCCTCTTTCTGCCAGGTACCTTGCAAAATCATCATATCTGTCGATATATTCCTGCATTCCATGAACTATCTGCAAAATAGCCTTTGGCTCGCCTTCCGGAATCCATCTTATTGCATGTATCTCAGTTTCTCCGTCTCTCGACTTAAAAGATAATTCCTCTTTCTGTACCATATTCAATCCCCCTATGCTTGTTTTTTATACTAGTTAAATTATACAACAACAAAGCCTAAGATTGCTATGCTTTCTTAGGCTTTGGGATTATTTATGATTAGCAGATTTCTGCTCCTGATGGCATACTCTTTTCAGGTGTCATAAGAGCAAGATTTCCATCTGCATCTTCGGCACATAAGAGCATTCCTTCAGAAGTAACTCCTGCAAGCTGTGCAGGTTTAAGGTTTACAAGTACCATTACTTTCTTTCCAACCATTTCTTCTGGTTCATAGTACTTATGAATTCCTGAAACAATCTGTTTTACCTGACTACCAATCTTTACCTGTGAGCACAAAAGCTTTTTAGACTTTGGAACAGCTTCGCATTTAATAATCTCGCCCACCTGGAACTGCATTGCTGCAAACTGTTCGTAAGTTATTTCATCCTTTGGCTCGATGTCAATTCCTGCCTCATCAGAGGTATTGCCTGCACCGTTTATCGCTTTAAGCTGGCTATATATTCTCTCAGCCTCTGACTTAAGTCCGGCTTTCTCAAGATTGGCTGCCGCCTTGGTTTGAGTCTCAACATATTCTGCCTTCTGCTTTGCAGTAATCTCTTCTGCAAGCTTTAATACTTCAGCAAGATCTTTTCTTGCAAATAGCATCTCTGGCTCTTTGGTAACTGTATTTCCTGATGGATAGCTTCCAAATGTACCAAGTGTATCAAAATCTCTTACAGTAGTATTTAACTGATCAAAAATCTTAGCTGCTGTCTCAGGTATAAATGGAGCAATGAGAGAAGCTCCAATTGTAATTGACTCAATGAGGTTATACATTACAGTTGATAATCTGTCCTTCTTGGCCTCATCCTTGGCAAGTACCCATGGCTCAGTCTCATCGATATACTTGTTACAACGCTTAAAGAGGTTGAATACTTCTGTCATGGCATCTGCCACTCTAAGCTCATCCATCTTTTTCTCAACTTTTTCATAGCAGCCTGTTACTACGGCCTTAAGGTCCTCGTCAACTGTATCCGCTACGCCTTTGTCTGCTACTACACCATCAAAATATTTATTTGTCATGGCGATTGTACGGTTTACAAGGTTACCCAGTGTATTTGCGAGGTCAGAATTGAATCTTTCAACCATGAGCTCCCATGTAATAACACCATCATTTTCAAATGGCATTTCGTGAAGTACGAAGTATCTTACTGCGTCAACACCAAATACACTTGCAAGGTCATCAGCGTAAATTACGTTGCCCTTACTCTTGCTCATCTTTTCTCCGCCCTGAAGAAGCCATGGATGTCCAAATACCTGCTTTGGAAGAGGCTCACCAAGTGCAAGGAGGAAAATTGGCCAGTAAATAGTATGGAATCTTATTATGTCCTTACCAATAAGGTGAAGGTCACAAGGCCAGTTCTTTTTGTATTCTTCAGAGCTATTGCCATCTGCATCATATCCAATACCGGTTATGTAGTTTGTAAGAGCATCAAGCCATACATATACTACATGATCAGGGTCAAAATCTACAGGGATTCCCCATTTAAATGATGTTCTTGAAACGCACAAATCCTGAAGTCCAGGCAAAAGGAAATTGTTCATCATTTCATTTTTTCTGGAAACAGGCTGAATGAATTCCGGATGTGTATTTATATGTTCAATCAGCTGATCAGCATATTTACTCATTTTGAAGAAATAAGCTTCTTCCTCTGCAGGATGTACTGAGCTACCACATTCTGGGCATTTACCATCAACAAGCTGAGACTCTGTATAGAAAGCCTCACACTCTGTACAGTACATTCCTTTATATGATCCCTTGTAAATATCTCCCTGGTCATAGAACTTCTTAAAAATCTTCTGAACCTGTTTTACATGATCATCATCAGTTGTACGAATAAATCTGTCATAAGATGTATTCATCTGATCCCAGATATTCTTGATTGTTCCTGCGACTCCATCTACAAATTCCTTTGGAGAATTACAGCCAGCTTCAATTGCTCTAGTCTCAATTTTTTGTCCATGCTCATCAGAACCTGTCTGGAAGTGCACATCATATCCATCAGCTCTTTTATATCTTGCAATAGCGTCTGCAAGTATAATCTCATAGGTATTACCTATATGAGGTTTTCCTGAAGTATATGCTATTGCTGTTGTAATATAATACTTACCCTTATTCATGTATAAGAAACTCCTTTAAAACAAATAAATTTATTGAAGACATTTTCCTTTTACCAGGAAAGAATCTCGTATCCAGTTTCAGTAACCAGTACTTCAACTTCCCACTGCGCTGATGGTTTCCCATCGCCTGTGTATACGGTCCAGTCATTTTCTTCATCTACGAAGATCTCATCTGTTCCCATATTTACCATAGGCTCAATAGTAAATACCATTCCAGGCACCATAAGCATTCCGGTTCCAGGCTTTGATACATAACTTACAAATGGTTCTTCATGGAACTCATTTCCACATCCATGTCCGCCAATTTCTTTTACAACAGTATATCCATTCTTTAAAGCATGCTGATGAACTGCATGTCCCATATCTCCAATAGGTGTCCATGGAATAACATTTTTCAGCCCTACTTCGATGCACTCTTTTGTAACTTCAACCAATCTCTTTTTCTCTGGAGAAACATTACCAATGCAAAACATTCGTGATGAATCAGAAAAATAACCGTCCAAAATAGTTGAGCAATCAACGTTTATTATATCTCCATCCTGAAGAATAATATCTTCAGATGGTATACCGTGGCATACTTCATCGTTTATAGATGTGCACACGCTCTTAGGGAAGCCCTCGTATCCAAGATCAGCAGGGATTCCTCCCATTTTGGTTGTTGTATCATATATAATCTGGTCTATTTCTTCGGTAGACATTCCAGCATGGATCTTTTCGGCCACTGCATCAAGGCATGCCATATTTATTACAGCACTTTTCTTAATTCCTTCAATGTCCTTTTCACTCTTGATCAAAGATCTGTCTGGCACTTTAATGCCCTGAATCTCATAGCTTATGATTTTGTCATCAAAAGCTTCGTGGCAGCTCTTATATTTTTTGCCACTCCCACACCAACATGGTGCATTTCTCTCAATTTTTTTATACATCTTTTCGCCTCTTTCTAAAAGCGATACTCTCTTGCCATACACATCACTCATGCCATAAACAATGTGCAGAATATCTTATTATAAAGCCATTTTCACTCAATAAGTATGCCTTTTTAATGATGCCTTGTCAACCAAATTTAGCATCAGATGACTATATAAAAAGGATACAAATTTGTCTTGATTCAGAGCTTGCAGGCAATATAGAACAGTTTCATTTATAAAATAATATTGTGTCCTATTGATGGCTAACTCTATATATATTAAAGTAATCATTAGGGTATTCTTTAGAGAAGGGAGAAAAATAACATTATGTATGACAAAAAAGCATGGCTTAAGAAAATTGATGATGTTATAAACAAGGGGCCATACAAAGACGATTGGAACTCACTTGCTGATTATCAGGTTCCAAAATGGTACAGAGATGCAAAGTTTGGAATCTTTATTCATTGGGGAATATATAGCGTTCCGGCATTTGGCAGCGAGTGGTATTCAAGAAATATGTATATTCAGGGAAGCCCTGAATATGAGCATCATATCAAAACCTACGGTCCTCACAAGGACTTTGGTTACAAGGATTTCATCCCTATGTTTAAGGCCGAACAGTTTGATTCAAACAACTGGCTGGATTTATTCCAAAAGGCTGGAGCCAAATACATTGTTCCTGTTGCAGAGCATCATGACGGATTTCAGATGTATGATAGCGAAATATCTATCTGGAATTCTCAAAATATGGGACCAAAGAGAAACGTTCTAGGTGAGCTCAAAGAATCTGCAACCAGACATGATATTGTAACTGGTGCATCGACTCACAGAATTGAGCATTGGTTCTTCATGGGACATGGCAGGGAATTTGAAAGTGATATTACTGATCAGGAAAAGGAAGGTGATTTTTACTGGCCAGCCACCAAGGAACCAGCCAACCATCATGATCTTTTTAGCAAGCCTACTCCATCAAAAGAGTTCTTGGAAGACTGGATGATCAGAACCTGCGAAATAATTGATAAATATAAAGTCAAAATTCTTTATTTTGACTGGTGGATTCAGCATAGTGCAGCCAAACCTTATCTTAAAAAGATTGCAGCCTTTTATTATAATCGTGCTAAAGAATGGGGCGAAGAGGTTGTCATCTGCTACAAGCATGATGCATTTATGTTTGGATGTGCTTTAGTTGATATAGAAAGAGGCCAGTTCTCTGAGATAAAGCCTTTTTATTGGCAAACAGATACTGCTATCGCCAAGAATTCCTGGTGTTATACAGAAAATAACGAATTCAAGAAAGCCAAAGATATAATTTGTGATCTGGTGGATATCGTTAGTAAAAATGGAAATTTGCTTCTTAATGTAGGTCCTAAAGCTGACGGTACAATTAGTCAGGAGGATCAGGCGGTTTTACTTGAAATAGGTGAATGGATGAGCAAAAACGGCGAGGCTATCTATGGCTCTCATACATGGCGTTTTGCCCAGGAGGGGCCAACCCTTGTTCAGGAAGGTCAGTTTACAGATTCCAAGGATAAGACCTTTACCAGTGAAGACTTCCGCTTCACTATAAAAGGGGACAGTTTATATGCATTCTCACTTAATTATCCTGAATCAGGAAAAGTGACTATTAAGTCTCTTTCATTAAGTGATGCATCCTGCCTTCCAAAATTTGCCGGTATCATCGAAGACGTTGATGTACTTGGCTTTGATGAAAAACCTGTCTATACAAGAGACGAAGAAGGCCTTCATATCAAAACTCAGAATGTTAAATCTGATAAACCAGTTGTATTTAAAATTAAACTTGCATAAAAAAATGGGCAGTCGCTATATTGCGATTGCCCATTTGCTTTAACCCATTATTTCAATGAACTTTTTAGTTCTCTCTTCTATATTGCCCTTGAAAACTGCAGAACCTGCAACTATGACATTGGCACCAGCTTCAATCACGTGGTGCACATTGGCAATATTAATTCCTCCATCAACCTGAATATCAGTCTTAAGACCATACATATCAAGCATAGCTCTTGTATCTCTAACCTTATCTGTACAGTAATCTATGTACTGCTGCCCTCCAAAGCCAGGCTCTACAGTCATAACAAGCAACTGTTCCAAATCGTTAACAAAAGGTCTAAATGCTTCTACACTTGTTTTTGGCTTAATAGCCATTCCAGCTTTCTTGCCATATTTATGTATCTCGTCAATAACTGCCTGAGCATCATTAGTTGACTCATAATGAAATGTTATTATGTCAGCTCCAGCATCGACAAAGTCTTTGATGTATCTGATTGGATCAATTATCATCAAATGTACATCAAACACAAGGTCTGTAACATCTCTGATACTCTTTATAACCGGCATTCCATAAGAAATAGTAGGTACCAGCATTCCGTCCATAACATCTATATGGATATATTGGGCGCCACCTCTTTCTACGGCTTTCATTTGATTCCCAAGCTCTGCAAAATTAGCAGACAAAATTGATGGAGATAAAATGTTCATATTATCCTATGAACTCCTTTACTGATGCGTATACTCCCTCACCGTCAAGTCCATACTTGTGTACAAGCTGTTCTGCTGTACCTGATTCACCGAATACATCCTGCATACCCAGTTTCTTAACTGGTGTAGGACACAGCTCAGCAAGTGCATTACATACAGCGCTTCCAAGACCACCAACTACTGAATGCTCTTCAACTGTAACAACCTTACCTGTCTTCTTTGCTGACTGGGCAATAAGCTGTCCATCGATTGGCTTGATTGTACAGATATTGATAACTTCAGCACTGATTCCATCAGCAGCAAGCTTTTCTGCTGCTTCTAAAGCAGAACCAACGCAGATTCCTGTTGCAACTATGGTAACATCTGTACCTTCTTTTACTACAGTACCTTTACCAATTTCAAATTTGTAATCCGGTGTGTCATTGATTATTGGACATGCAGCACGTCCAAATCGGATATATACAGGTCCGTCATGTTCAACTGCTGCCTTAACACAAGCCTTAGCCTCAATGTCATCTGCAGGGCACATAACTACCATACCTGGAATTACACTCATAAGTGCAAAATCTTCACTGCACTGATGACTTGCGCCATCTTCACCAACTGTTATTCCGGCATGTGTTCCGCCGATTTTTACGTTAAGATGAGGATATGCTACAGAGTTTCTAACCTGCTCAAATGCACGTCCTGCTGCGAACATTGCAAATGTACTAACAAATGGTATTTTGCCTGTTGTAGCCAGTCCTGCTGCAATACTCATCATATTTGATTCTGCGATACCGCAGTCGATATGTCTTTCAGGAAAAGCCTTCTTAAATACTGAAGTTCTTGTAGATTCAGCAAGGTCAGCATCAAGTACTACAAGATTTGGGTACTGTGCACCAAGCTCTGCAAGTGCTGCACCGTAGCTGTCTCTGGTTGCTATCTTTTTCTTTTCTTCACTCATAATGCTGCACCTATCCTTTCCAAATCTTCCATAGCCTGTGCGTACTGCTCATCGTTAGGAGCCTTACCATGCCATCCGGCATTGTTCTCCATAAATGATACGCCCTTACCCTTTACGCTGTGTGCGATGATAGCTGTAGGCATTCCTTTTGTATTCTTAGCTTCCTCAAGAGCTGCCTTAATTTCATCGAAATTGTGGGCATCAATATTGATTACATGGAAGTTAAATGCTTCAAATTTTTTGTCTATTGGATAAGGAGAACATACTGTATCGATTGGTCCATCAATCTGGAGGTTGTTGTTATCAACGATAACCACAAGATTGTCCAGCTTACGGAATCCTGCAAACATAGCAGCTTCCCATACCTGACCTTCCTCGATCTCACCGTCTCCAAGAAGTGTATAAACTCTGAAATCTTTGTTGTCGAGCTTAGCTGATAAAGCCATTCCGCATGCAGCTGAGATGCCCTGACCAAGTGAACCACTTGACATATCAATACCAGGAAGATACTGCATACTTGGATGTCCCTGAAGTCTGGAGCCAAGCTTACGAAGTGTTGTTAATTCCTCTTTAGGAAAATAGCCTCTTTCAGCCATTACTGAATATAGTCCCGGAGCACAATGTCCTTTAGACAGTACAAAACGATCTCTATCAGGATCGGTTGGTTTCTTTGGATCAATATTCATTTCTTCAAAATACAGATAGGTCATAATGTCAGCTGAAGAGAGAGATCCACCTGGATGTCCTGCTCCTGCAGCATGAACAGCTGTCACGATGCTCTTACGAACTTCGTTGGCAGTCTTTTGCAATTCCTTATTTGTCATACGCTCTCCTATTCTGTGCAAAATAGCACACAAATCAAAAACCTTATTTAATGTATCACAAGATATAAGTTATAATCAATGCGATACTAAACAATTATTTCTCATTTCTTGCTACCTAAAATGCTCATTTTCACGAAAACTGTATTTTACTTGTTTCCTTGTCCATAATAAGCATTTGCACCATGTTTTCTAAAGTAATGCTTGTCCTGCAGCTCCTGAGGTGCTGGCTGCACACCTTTTTCTATTACCTCGCATCTGTAGGCCATTTTGGCAACTTCTTCACATACTACTGCATTGTGAACTGCGTCGTTGGCATTTTTACCCCAGGTAAATACACCATGATTTTTGCACAACACGCCTGGTACTGCAACAGGATCTTTTCCCATTCTGTTAAATTCATTTACGATAAGATGTCCTGTATTTTCTTCATAGGCTTCGTCAATTTCTTCTTTTGTGAGGCATCTTACACATGGAATCTCTCCATAAAAATAATCCGCGTGTGTAGTTCCATAGCAAGGTATACTACGCCCAGCCTGTGCCCAGCTGGTAGCATAGGAAGAGTGTGTATGCACTACTCCGCCTATATCCTTAAATGCCTTATATATTTCCACATGAGTAGGTGTATCGGAGGATGGATTTAATTTTCCTTCAACCTTATTTCCATCAAGGTCCATTACAACCATATCATCTGGTGTCATAGTCTCGTAGTCAACGCCACTTGGCTTGATTACAAATAATCCGCTTTCTCTGTCAATCTCGCTGACATTTCCCCATGTAAAGGTCACCAGTCCATATTTTGGAAGCAGAATATTTGCTTCATATACTTTCTTTTTAAGCTCTTCTAACATTTTTAACCTCTTTAATCTATATGGGGTATCCGCAAGTAAGCAAATACCCCATATTTTAACTAATTACTTTAAACTCTCTACTGCTGCTCTCTCAATTGCAAGGCCGACATTGTAGTCTTTCATAAACTCATCAAAGCCTTTTACATCTTCTGCTACAGGCTCCTGAGTCTGCACGTTTTCAGATTTAAACACCTTCTGTGCAAGGTAGTCCTTAAGGCTTTCACCATCTTCTTTCTGAAGCATATATGCTGCAAGAATAGCCTGGCCCCATGGTCCGCCTTCGCCAGCTGTCTCCATAAGCTTTATTGGAGCATTCAGTGCAGCTGCCATAACTCTGTCACCTACGCCTTTTGTTTTGAAGAATCCACCCTGTCCATAGAAGTAATCAACCTTAACACCTTCTTCCTTTAAGAGAATATCGTTACCTGCTTTGAGTGCTCCAAGAGCAGTGTATAGATGTGTTCTCATAAAGTTGGCAAGATTGAACTTATCATCTGGTCTTCTGACAAATAAAGGTCTTCCTTCATCAAAGCCTGTAATGCTTTCTCCTGAGAAATAGTTATATGCAAGAAGGCCGCCGCAGTCTGCATCTCCGTTTTCGATGGCATTTCTATACAAGGTTCCATACAGAGTATTGTCATCTATATCATTGCCAGTAGCTTTTGCAAATTCTCTAAACAGGCCAACCCATGCATTTAAGTCTGAGGTGCAGTTATTGCAATGTACCATGGCAACTGCCTCTCCACTTGGAGTTGTTACAAGATCAAGCTCAGGATGTACTGCTTTTAAGTCATGCTCAAGTACTACCATAGAAAATACTGAAGTTCCGGCTGAAATATTTCCTGTCCTCTCAGCAACAGAGTTAGTTGCTACCATGCCTGTTCCAGCATCGCCTTCTGGTGGGCATACCGGAATACCTGCCTGCAGAGTTCCTGTTGGGTCAAGTTTTTTGGCACCTTCCTGTGTAAGTACGCCTGCTTTTGCTCCTGCCGGAAGTGATTTTGGAAGAATATCTCTTATTTTCCATGGGAATTTCTTATCTGCAATAAGGTTGTCAAATTTATCCAGCATAGTACTGTTATAGTCACAGGTGGCTGAATCAATCGGGAACATTCCAGATGCATCACCAACTCCAAGTACCTTCTCTCCTGTCATCTGCCAGTGTATGTATCCTGCAAGAGTTGTAAAAAATGTTATATCTTTTACATGCTCTTCATTATTCAGAATTGCCTGGTATAAATGTGAAATGCTCCATCTTTGTGGAATATTGAACTGTAAAAGCTTTGTAAGTTCTTCTGCTGCCTGTCCTGTGATTGTATTTCTCCAGGTACGGAATGGTACCAGAAGATTATCCTGATTATCAAAAGCCATATAGCCGTGCATCATTGCAGAAAATCCCATTGCACCGACTTTTACAAGCTTTTCGCCGTACTGATTTTCAACATCTTTTGCAAGATTGCCATAGCAGTCCTGAAGTCCGCTCCAGATATCGTCCAGTGAATATGTCCATACGCCATTCTCAAGTCTGTTTTCCCATGTATGAGAACCTGATGCTATTGGATTATGCTCCAGGTCTGTAAGTACTGCCTTAATTCTTGTGGAACCAAATTCTATGCCAAGGACTGTTTTTCCCTCAGCTATCAGCTGTTTATTATCTGCCATATTGTCCCCTTTGCTAATAGCTGCAGCATAAAACCTGCTGCAGCTTTCCTTCTCTAATTTTTATCTGTAAGAAACTGCATTCCAGCGAAGTTCATTCTTAAAGTCTCTGATTGTTGTGTTCTTATCGATTACAACAGCTTCGATACCCATAGCATCTGCCCAGTCAACCATCTGCTGTACTGAAAGGTCGTATGTAAATGATGTATGATGAGCTCCTCCTGCAAGAATCCATGCAGCCGCACCTGTCTTAAGGTCTGGCTGTGGTGTCCAGAATGCTGTAGCTACAGGAAGCTTTGGCATTTCCTTTTCTGTCTTCTTTACATCAACTGCATTGATGATAAGTCTGAATCTGTTGCCCATATCAACAAGAGAGCATGCAATACCAGCTCCTTCTTTTGCTGTAAATACAAGACGTGCAGGATCTTCTCTGTTCCCCATTGAAAGTGGCTGAACCTTGATTGAAATATCGCCATCAGCTATTGTTGGACAAACCTCCAGCATGTGTGCCTGAAGAATTCCCTCTTTACCCTTTACAAGGTTATATGTGTAGTCTTCCATGAAGGATGTACCCTTAGCATCTTTTTTGCCTGCTGTCATGATCTTCATAAGGCGTACAAGTGCAGCTGTCTTCCAGTCACCCTCTGCACCAAATCCGTAGCCTCTCTCCATAAGTCTCTGAATAGCAAGACCTGGAAGCTGTTTGAGGCCGCCCAGCATTCCGAAGTGTGTTACTACTGCATGGTAATCATTGTCCTGAAGGAATTTCTCAAGACCAATTTCAATTCTTGCCTGCTCAGCTACATGTGCCCTGAACTCATCTGCATCTCTTCCTTCAAGAAGAATCTTGTACTGGTTGTAATATTCATCAGTAAGAGCATTTACATCATTTGCAGATACCTGATTAACAATATCTACAAGGTCGTTTACGTTGTAATGGTCAATTTCCCAGCCAAACTTGATCTGTGCTTCAACCTTATCGCCTTCTGTAACAGCAACGTTGTTCATGTTGTCACCAAAACGTGCAACTCTGATGTGTGATGACTCCATAACTCCAAGAGCTGTTGTCATCCAGTCTGCAAGCTCCTGAACAACTTCAGGGTCTGACCAGTGGCCTACGATAACCTTTCTCTCAATTCCCATTCTTGATACGATATGTCCATACTCTCTATCACCATGAGCAGACTGGTTTTCATTCATGAAATCCATGTCAATTGTGTCATAAGGAATCTCTTCATTGAACTGTGTATGAAGGTGGCACAATGGCTTTTTGTATTCCTGAAGTCCAATGATCCACATCTTGGCTGGTGAGAAAGTATGCATCCATGTAACAACGCCTGCTACTTCCGGGTCGTTATTTGCATCGTTTAAAGTCTTTCTGATTGTAGCCTGGTCAATAAGAACTGGCTTAAATACAAGTTCAAAAGGAAGCTTACCTGTTTTATTAAGCTCCTCTACTATTTTCTGAGAATGCTCTGCTACCTTTCTAAGACACTCGTCGCCGTACAAATCCTGTGATCCTGTGCAGAACCAAATTTTGTAATTCTTTGTTTTCATTCCTTTTCCTCCTGCCATCTGGCAATTTGTAATGTTCTTATGGATGCTTTAAGCGGCATCTTAGTTATCTATGCATAACCGAGTCCCTAATCTCAATTTCTTCCTGGAACTCGTATGTTGCCTTATAATCATGGTGTATAAGTCTTACCATGTTCTCTGCTGCTCTTTCACCAAGCCTTTCCTTTGGGTGTGGAACGCTGGATATCTGCGGTGAACTAACTCTTGCCTGATCTGAGTCGTCCATGCTGACAATGGACATATCTTCTGGAAGGTTGTAACCTCTGTCCTTCAGTATTCTTATAACTTCCACTGCTACCTGATCGTTGTAGCAAAAGACTCCGCTACAGCCTGCAAGTCTTTCGCAGATTTTATCAGCTACCTTGTCTATATTTCTGTACTCCAGACTATCGAGCCACACTACATGCTCTTCGTTAATGAGAAATCCTGCTTCATGCATGGCATTTACGTAGCCACTGTATCTGTCATGTCCCTGACCATCATCCAGCTTTAGAATGCAGCCAATCTCACTGTGCCCATTATCTACAAGAAGCTTTACTGCTCTATATGCTCCAGCTTTGTCATCCAGCGAAACATGTGGCATATCAAGCTCCGGGTATGTACTGTTTACAAATAATATCTGCATTCCCTTTTGGCTTAGCTGTCTGTATAGCTCCAGGTTTGGATTAGGAAGAGCACTTTTTGTAGGCTCTACGATCAAACCTGCAACATCATTTCTATTTAGCATATCTTTGAGAATACTTCTTTCCTTTTCCACCGCATTATTAGTAAAAGAAAGTTCTATGGAATAGCCATGTGCACTAAGACCTTTTTCTATTCCCTGAATAGTTCTTGGGAAGATGTATCCATCCACGTAAGTCATAATAACCGCTATACGTTTTTTATCATTTTCATCTGCCGAAAAAGATGCCACATAGGTGCCGCTTCCTCTTATACTTGTCAGCACACCTTCTTCAGTTAGCTCGGCTATTGCATGCCTTACAGTCTGCCTGCTCATCCCAAATTTTTCAGCAAGTTCATTCTCTGACGGAATCTTGCTGCCATCAGAAAGCCTTCCTGCACTTATTTCTTTATTTATCCACTCAACAATCTCTTTATACTTTGCCATTTTTCCTACTTTGCGTTTATCAGCTTTACAAGTTGTATTCTTTTTGTAAAGTTGTATGTTTTTCTTTATTTATCACAAATGTTGCGCTATATTTCAAGTCCTTTGCGGTATTAATCATAGTATTTCCACTAATTTATGTCAATAAATCAGCACTCGAAAAAGTGTACATATTTTACAAGTTGTATATGTACATTTTTACCATTTGTCTCCTTCTACTTTTTTACGTTTTTAAAAAAACAAATATTAGAACTACCATTAATTTCAATATCGTATTAAGATTGTATTCGGCTTATTTTTAAGCCTTTTCTTATGTACTTGGGGATAATCTTAATTAAATAAAGCTTTTGCCAGGCATCATGGCAGCTAATCATATCAAAAACAAAACTAAACATATTAGAAATCGAGGAATATTTTTTTGTGAACACAACAGGTCTACAGGAGATTATCCAGAATTATTTAAGTCAGTATGAATTTGTAAATAATAGAGAAAATGATGAATTATTTAAATGGAGAGCTGCTGCATTTATGTACGGCATGAATCCATTTGCAGATGATTTTTTAGGCAAACTGCGAATGGCACTTAGAGCCCTTAGCGTTCTGTGCACTGAAGAAAACTGGCAGCCTGCTACAGGTATTTCAATTTTATGTGATTCAGATCAGGCAGATAAGTCTTCTGAAGTACTTACTGCTTTTAAGGTATTATTTGGAGAAGATGGCGGACAGATTGAGGAGCGCTACAACAACGTTTTAAGATTCATTGGCCTTACCAACTCCATGATTGATAATTACATGTCCGAAAGTGACAGAGTTATTTATGAGCAGGATATCCGTTCAGCCCTTACTTATCTCGGACTTATGAGAACAGATAAGGATTATCTTATTGAAGCTACTGCAGCTCAGCATTTTGCTCTTTTCACAGAATTTGAAGCTGACATTGTAAGTGACGGAACAGTTAATCTTGAAGCTTATTACTCAATGTGTGAGGAGGTTATTTCTTTTATCAAAGCAGATAGTGCTTTACTGAATACAGTTTCAAGCAGACTTGAATATGAAACTACTGTTGCTGCCTGTCCTTGCAGTTTAAATGATATCGATAAAAGCCTTCATCTTTTGGCTTATGATATTATTCATTGCACTGAAAAATATGGTTTTTATGAGACTCATCCAATACCAAAAAAGAAGAGACTTACTGCAAACCAGATAAAGCTCGAAGCTCAGAGAAAGGTCATCAGACATAATATCTTCGAGATTCAGCAGCATATTAACAAAGCTACCAGCCAGCTTGATGAGATTGAAAATCTGGATATGACTGGAATGACTGTTTCCCATACTAAATTTGGTGATGGAGAAGTTATTGAGCACGACGGCGACAGATTAACAATTCTGTTTAGCGTTGGCGAAAAAACTCTTAGCTTAAAAACAGCTTTTTCAAAAGGCTTATTAGAAGCTGAAGATGAAGAAATCACAGAGCTTTGCAGCTCTATCCTTGATACAGAAGAAAAAGTAAAGGCTCTGCAGCTTCGTCAGAGAATGCAAGAGCTTGAACTTGAGAAAATTTGATTACTACCACTTTTAAATAAATGACTGTTTACATAATAAAGGCCGTCGCAGACATTTTCTGCGGCGGTCCCTTTATTATTGCATTTAATATCCAATTAATACTTCATCCTGATAAGAACGTATATCTACTACTTTTCCAAGTATCTTGTCATAGACAATCATATTTAGTCCATAGTCTGAGGTCAAAACATTTTCCTCATCTATTTCTACAATTGTGCTACCGTTTTCTTCACTTGTTCCTACATGAAGCGTATTGAACCTGTCAAGATCGATTGCATAGTCGTTTTCCGGATGATCTGAGTATTTTTCTATAAGCTGTCCATCCTCAAACACCCAGATACCTCCATTTTCATAGTCACTAGTGTAGTGTCTTGCTGATATTTAGTCAATTTACCCCTATTAATCCTGCTGAATTATTGGTAAAATAGTAGTAGAAATAATTCAGTGGAGGGCAATAATAATGGCGGGTAGACCAAAGAAGTATCACATTCATCTTTCC
>JAZRKG010000152.1:0-5972 GCA_045646185.1 Butyrivibrio sp. | reverse complement strand
CCTTTTAAATGAGTTAAAAAGCTTTTAGCTCATTTAAAAAGTAGCAGTTTTATAAAAACTAAAACAATATTACTTAATTTTGAAGAGGCGATATATGCAGGTTTTACTCCAGAAAAATGTGAAATTCATACAAAAGGATATTGAAGATGCTTGGAATACACATCTGGATGATTCCGACTGGGAAGACGTAGTTCTTCCGCATGACTGGGCTGTAAGCAATTCTTTTTCAGAAAGCTACTCCAGCGGAACAGGATATTTGCCAGGTGGAACAGGATGGTATCGAATTCCTTTTGATATGCCGGAGAATGCACAGGACTATGATATATCTGTTTGCTTTGAAGGCGTGTACAAGCATGCATATGTGTGGTGCAACCAGTATTATCTTGGAAACTGGGCAAACGGCTATACCTCTTTTGCCTTTAATATTTCTCATGCAGTATGGCCAGGTAAAAAGAACCTTATTAGCGTTAAGGTATGCCATGAGGACATTGCTGATTCAAGATGGTATACAGGCTCAGGCATACAAAGAAATGTAAAACTTGTTATGCAGCCTAAGGTTCATGAGATCATAAATGAACGTGTATTTACTGTAGGCAGAGTAAATGGCAATACAGCTGAAATTGAAACAACACATGTAATTACTAACTTAAAGAAAAACGAAAGTACTTATAGAATAACTGATTATTTTGATGGAGTAGAAAGAATATCCCAGGTCGGAAAAATAGGCGCCGGGGAATCCGTAAAGGTACAGCTAAAATATAATGTAGACAATATCAGGCAGTGGTCACCGGAAAGCCCGACACTTTATCAATGGAAGACTGTAGTTGAGAGTGAAAAAATCAAAGACGAAAATTTTGATCAGGTCGGTATTGTAAAAACAAACTTTGATGCTGATAAAGGCTTTTTTTGCAATGGAAAAGCTACAAAGTTAAAGGGCGTATGTCTTCATGAGGATGCAGGAAGCTTTGGTAATGCGGTTCCAAAGAACGTATGGGAAAGGCGTTTACTTAAGCTAAAGGAAATGGGTACAAATACAATTCGTATGAGTCATAACCCACATTCCGAATGCTTATATGAATTGTGTGACGAGCTGG
Source organism: Butyrivibrio sp. (assembly GCA_045646185.1). Taxonomy (GTDB): domain Bacteria; phylum Bacillota; class Clostridia; order Lachnospirales; family Lachnospiraceae; genus Butyrivibrio. Next base: position 4,878 of record JAZRKG010000152.1, on the reverse strand, counting down.
GATTCTTTGTAATTGATGAAGCCTTTGATGAATGGGAAGGCTGTAAGAATAAATGGTGGCATGGACATAATGTTTACCCGCCAAAGCATCAGGGATATTACGAGGACTTTCCTACATGGCATGAAAAGGATGTGGAAGCCTTTGTAAAGGCAAGGAGAAACCACCCGGCCATCATTATGTGGAGTATTGGTAACGAAATAGATTATCCGAATGATCCATACTGCCATAAGAGCTTTGGGGAAATGACAGGTAATAATGATGCCGGTAAGCCTGTTCAGGAAAGACAGTATGATGAGCAGCGCCCGGATGCTTCCAGGTTAGTTCCAATAGCAAGTGAGCTTGTACATCTGGTAAAAAAATATGATACAACAAGACCAGTATCTCTGGCATCGGCGTTTCCAGAGCTTTCAAGCAATACAGGGCTGTTTAATGATCTGGATGTAATAGGCTACAACTATAAAGAGCAGTTTTATGAAAGTGACCATAAGCGTTTTCCTGATAAGCCAATTTTTGGTAGTGAAAATGGACATGACTATTTGATGTGGAAATACGTCGTGGATAACGAATACATTTCTGGACAATGTCTGTGGACAGGAATTGATTACCTTGGGGAAACAAGCGGCTGGCCTGAGCATGGTTCAAGAGCAGGACATCTGACTACAGCAGGCTTTGAAAAACCGGATTTTTATTTCAGAAAGAGTATGTGGGATCAGGAGAATCCTTTTGTAAAACTGGCAACCTGCCCGAAAGAAACTTCTGACTGGATGGAGCTTAGAAAGTTTATCTGGGATTACAAGGATGGTGAAGAAATAAAGGTTGAAGCCTATAGCAATCTGGAAGAGGTTGAGCTTTTCATAAATGAAAAGAGTCTTGGAAAAGTTCGAAGAAATTCAGATGGTAAGTTCAGCATGGTTATCCCTTTTGAAAAGGGGATACTAAAAGCTGTTGCTAAGGATAAAGATGGTAATAGATATATCGATGAGCTGACTACAGATAATAAACCTTGTAGACTTGAGGCAAAGGTAATTTCAGATGTAAAAGCAGACGGAGTAAGCTGCGTACAGGTAGAGGTTACAGTTCTGGATGCTAAGGGAAATATTGCAAGGCAGGCAGAGATTCCTGTTACAGTAGCTGCTGAAGGCGAAATATCTTTTTTACATATGGATAATGGAAATTTGGCAGATACAAATGACTACACCTCTAATGAGAGAAAAACCTATGATGGAAGACTCATGGTGTATGTAAGAACTACAGATAATAAAGGAAAAGCTGCTTTAAGACTAAGTACAAAAGAACTTGGAGAAAAAGTAGTAGAGTTCGAAACAAAATAGATTTAAGAGGTAAAGTGTTATGAAGGGAATAGAGATCAAAGAGAGGTTTTATCTTGACGGAGAACCTTTCCAGCTCATATCAGGAGCAATCCATTATTTTAGGATAGTCCCAGAGTATTGGCAGGATAGATTGGAGAAGCTTCGCGCCATGGGATGCAATACTGTTGAGACTTATATTCCCTGGAATATGCACGAGCCAAGAAAAGGAAGCTTTACCTTTGATGGAATGCTTGATATTGAGAGGTTCGTTAAGCTTGCACAGGAAATAGGATTATATGTGGTTCTTAGGCCATCACCATATATCTGTGCAGAATGGGAGCTTGGCGGACTTCCTGCGTGGCTTTTAAAGGAAGATGGTATGAGATTCAGATGTACCTATGAGCCATATATGCAGGCTGTCAAAGAATACTATGATGTGCTTATGCCTTATCTAAAACCTTTTATGTATGATAATGGCGGACCTGTAATTATGATGCAGGTTGAGAATGAATATGGTTATTACGGTGATGACACAGCATATCTTGAATGGATGAGAGATTTGATAAGGAGCTATGACATCAAAGTACCTCTTTTTACTTCAGATGGACCATTTCCAGATGCCTTTCCTTTGGGAAAAGTTGATGGACTTCTACAGACGGGTAATTTTGGCTCAAGAGCGGGCGAACGCTTTGATTTTATGAAGCAGTATGTAGACGGGCCATTGGCATGCATGGAGTTCTGGCTGGGCTGGTTTGACAACTGGGGATGTGGTGAGCACCATACTACCAGTGCAGAGGAAAATACAAAAGATTTTGCATATATGCTGGATCATGGCAATGTAAATATCTATATGTTTATCGGTGGAACAAACTTTGGTTTCATGAATGGTTCCAACTATTATGACGAGCTGACACCTGATGTTACAAGCTATGATTATGATGCCATTCTTACAGAAGATGGCCAGATTACAGAGAAATATATTGCTTTCCAAAAAGAAATTGAGAAAAGATATGGCCTTCCAGAGGTAACACTCCATACAACAACAAGCAGAAAAGCATATGGAAGCTTTGAAAAGAAAGGTTTTGTGAGCCTTTGGGATGCAGCATCAGTTCTTAGTGAAAAAAGATATAGCAAGTATCCAGTATCTATGGAGAAGCTTGATCAGAGCTACGGATATATCCTGTATCATACAAGTCTTTCAAAAATACAGGGCATTGGAGAGGTAAGACTTTTTGATGCTAACGATAGAGCAAAAATATATGTAAATAGAAAAGAACTGGTGACTTTATATGACAGAGAACTGCTAAATCCACATAAGGTTGAGCCGCCTCTGCAGACTACTGAGGATGACGCTACGATGGATATCCTGGTGGAAAATATGGGAAGAGTTAACTTTGGACCATTTATGGCAAAGCAGAGAAAAGGCATAGACGGACCGGTAACAATCAATACACATCAGCATTTTGATTACGATATTTACACATTACCGCTTGATAATATCGAAAAACTGGAATATAGTTCTGATAGCAAAAACACAAAAGAGCCGGGATTCCACAGATTTGTTGTTAATATTGATGAAAAGGCAGATACCTTTATCAATATGGAAGGCTGGGGAAAAGGCAGTGTATTTGTAAATGGCTTTAATCTGGGAAGGTTCTGGGAAATAGGACCACAGATGGCTTTATATATTCCTGCGCCACTTCTTAAGGCAGGAGAAAACGAAATTGTTATATTTGAAACAGAGGGCAAGAGCCAGGATCACATAGTACTTCAGGATAAACCTAATCTGGGACCAGTAAAAAAATAAATGGCGGTATGGCTATGGAAGATAACAAAAAAGTAACTATATATGACATAGCGAAAGAAGCAGGAGTATCACCAGCTACTGTATCAAGAGTATTAACCAATAGTGCTAATGTAAAAAGTGAAAAGAAAGAACGAGTATTAGAGCTTATTAAAAAATACAATTTTACTCCAAGCGCTGTTGCAAGAGGACTTTCTGATACCAGAAGCAGGATAATAGGCATTATTGTGGCAGATGTGAGAAATACATTCTATGCAGATATGTATGTTGCATGTGAAAGAGCAGCAGACAAAGAAGCGTATACAGTGATGATGCTTAACTCATTTGGTGATATTGAAATGGAAAAAAAGCAGCTGGGCAAGCTTATAGAGTGGCGTGCAGATGCTATAATCCAACTCGGCGGTGCGGTTGATGATATGCAGTCCAATGATGAATATGTGGATCTGGTCAATAGCATAGCAGGAACAATTCCTTTCGTAGTTAATGGAAAACTTGATGGAACTAACTGCTATAAGGTTCAGATTGATGCATCAGCAGCCATGGATATGCTTATGGAACACCTGGCTAATAATGGAAATAAAAAGATTGCCCTTGTAGGCGGAAGAATTGATGTTGAATCTACTAATGTCAAATACTTCAGATTCAAGGAGCTGGTAGATAAATACAGTCTGGTGGATAACGAGATGTATTCTGATAACTGGGGTGGATATACAGTAGAAGAAGGCATAGCATCTATGGATAATCTTTTTACCAAATTAAAACTGGCAGCAGAACCTTTACCTGATGCTGTAATCTGCATAAATGATAACACCGCAGTAGGAGCAATGAAGAGCATTAGAAAGCATGGCTATCGCATACCGGAAGACATATCGGTAGTCAGCTATGATAACATAGACATTGCAGAGGTAATAGAGCCTGGAATAACCAGTGTTGCCTATGACTACGATATTTTTGGCAGTGCACTTATTCAGACAGCGCTTGATGCAATAGACAAAAAAGACGTTCCAAGAATGACCTACATAAAACCTAAGGGACTTGTTGTAAGAGGCTCAAGTGATTACAAGAGATCCATGACAGTTTAATCAATAATTGTCTATATTTTAAGGGTTATGAAACTGGTTTCGTCAAATTGTACACAGAGGTAAGATATTTTTCGTCGAGATGACAAAGAACGGGTAATTAATAATTTTTTAATAAGCAATTTACCCAAGATTTAGAAATATATTTGTATAAGTGTGGCATAGCATAAAATGGCTGCTTTGGTTATACTATTAAAAGAACGGGGGACGTTCATTTAAAAAGAAACTTATAAAATTAAGCCAATAATTAAAACGCGAGGAGGCAAAAGGTTATGGCAAGTTTATCACTTGAGAACATTACAAAAGTTTATCCTAACGGATTTGAAGCTGTTAAAGACTTCAACCTTGAGATTCAGGATAAGGAATTCATCATTTTCGTAGGCCCATCAGGATGTGGTAAGTCTACAACACTTCGTATGATCGCAGGTCTTGAAGATATTTCTTCAGGTACATTAAAGATTGGTGACAGAGTTGTTAACGACGTAGAGCCTAAGGACAGAGATATCGCAATGGTATTCCAGAACTACGCTCTGTACCCACATATGACAGTATATGATAACATGGCATTTGGTCTTAAGCTTAGAAAAGTACCAAAGGCTGAAATTGATAAGCAGGTTAGAGAAGCTGCTAAGATCCTTGATCTTGAGAAGCTCCTTGACAGAAAGCCAAAGGCTCTTAAGTCGGA
>JAZRKG010000151.1:0-35400 GCA_045646185.1 Butyrivibrio sp. | reverse complement strand
CCCTAAAGCAGGTGCTTTCTTCTGGAGAGCAGCTACATGTTGCGCTAAAGCTTAGCGGAGTTTTTCCAGAGTATGTGGTAAACATGGTCGAGATAGGCGAAGAGTCCGGAAACCTTGATGTAGTAATGGATTCGCTTGGCGCATATTATGAAAGAGAGGACGCCATAAAAGAAAGCATAAAGAGTGCTGTCAGCTACCCTCTTATCATGATCGTAATGATGATTGTTGTTATCATCGTTCTTATTACCAAAGTTTTGCCGATTTTTAATCAGGTTTTTTCACAGCTTGGAACTACCATGAGCAACTTTTCCAAAACACTCCTTTCCTTTGGTACAAACCTTAGCAGATATTCAGGCATCCTTATTGCAATACTTGCTATTTTGGGCATCCTTTTCATCATCATAAATAAGAGTCCAAAGGCAAAATCCATTTTCCTCTCTCTTGTATGCAAGATTCCTGCTATTGGAAAAATGTATGAAACCATTGCTGCAGAGCGCTTTGCCAATGCCATGGTACTTACTCTTTCCAGCGGAATGGACACCTTTGAAAGTCTAAGGCTTGCCAATAATCTTGTAGAAAATAAGGCTATGAATGAAAAGATAGATGAATGTATAGACGGCATTGCAAATGGTCTTAGTTTCCCGGAAGCCACCAAAAAAGCTGAGCTTTTCAATCAGTTTTATAACAAAATGATTGAAGTAGCCTTCAGTACTGGTTCCATTGACATTGTAATGAAACAGATTGCAGAAAGATACAGACTTGAAACCACCAGAAGAATGTCCAACCTGATTTCTATTTTGGAGCCAACACTTGTTATCATTTTATCCCTGATTGTAGGTATGATCCTGTTATCCGTAATCCTTCCTCTAATGGGCATAATGTCCAATATTGGATAAGTTTTAAATAGAGAGAGATTATAAATGGCTAATCGTTTTGTTAATGGTCAGAAGGACCATCATCGAAGAAAAATATGGGTTTTCCTGTATTTTGCCACATTTGTGGTAATAGCAGTTTTGTTTATTTTTGCCTTGAATTATATGGGAAAAAGCTCTATTACCAATCAGCAGGAAAGTCTTGAGAACGCCCTTAGGCGGGATATAATCCAGTGCTACTCTATTGAGGGGATGTACCCTCCAAGCCTTGATTATATTAAGTCACACTACGGTCTTTCCTATGATGAGAGCCTTTTTTTCATTGATTATCAGCCAATAGGCTCAAATATATATCCGGATGTAACTGTTATCTGTCTGTCGCAGTAATCTGGCAGGACTGGAGTTTGTATGGTTATTGAGAAAAAACGTCATATTATTGACACTCTTTTTGTAATAATTTTATTATTCCTCTTCGCTTTTTGCGTAGCCATGCTCATTTCTCTTGGCGCCAGCGTTTACAAGCGAAATGTTTCTGCCATGACTGATAATTTTAATGACAGAATCTCTTTTGCCTATATAACTGAAAAGCTTCGCCAGGCAGATGCTTATGGAGGAATATCAGTTGGAAATCTTGAAAACGTGCCAGCAATTACTTTGGAAAAAGAAATCAATGATATATCCTATACCACTTATTTATATGAATACGATGGATATCTGTGTGAGCTGACCAAGAAAACTGATGCAACAGGCATTTTGCCCGCATCAGGTCAGCAAATAACTGAAGTTGAGAGCTTTGATTTTTACAGATTGAACGACAAGACCTATCGCATAATTATAGTACAGGCAAACGAGGATGCCATAACCTTCTACGTATCCTCCCGCAGCCAGAAAGGATCATTGGTTGAATAACACCCATTCACGAAGCAGCTTATTTTTGATGGAAATGATAATAGTCATGCTGTTTTTTTCTGTATCAGGTGCAGTGTGCGTGCAGCTGTTTACTAAAGCTCATCTCATTTCCGAAAGCTCAATAAATCTAAATAAAGCTACCCTGTATGCACAATCTGTGGCAGAGCTGTTTCAGGGCTATGATGGAGATGTAGATGAGATGGGAAAAGACACTGCACTTCCATCTATTGTTATTGGCGATAGCGATAACCCGGATTATAACAGACTACTCATTTTATTTGACAAGGATTGGAACCTTCTGCAATCTCCTGCTGTAGATATAAGTTCCGGTACTGCTGCCTTTATTCTGATAGCCGATATTGAAAAAATGCATGCTGCTGCCGTTTATGCTGATACAGAATTTGCTTCAAAACTGAGTGATGATCAGATGGCTATAAAATGTGTAATAAATGTACTGGATGTAAGAAACGAAGACTCCATCACCCAAAGTACTAATGTTATAAACGGGACCTCAATTTATACTCTGGAAACAGATATCTATATTGGTCATGAATAAAGGATGAATTATATGAAAAATGATCTGAATATGGGAACCCACGTAGGAACTTCTTCAATATTACTAATACTGATGGTGTTAAGCCTTATATCCTTTTCAACACTGTCCATTGCCAACGCCAATGCAGACTACAGACTTACCACCAATTTGGCAAACAGGACTACGCTCTATTACAGCGTATCTCATAGTGCAAATGGCTGGGTAGCTGCCATGGATACCGATAATCCTTCCGCAAGCTTTAAGTCTTTTACACTTACAGACAACCAGACCCTGGAGGTTGCAATTGAGCCAGACTCAGAAACAGACCCTGCCAAAAATATTCTGGTGACACGCTGGCAGGTAGTTACTGATGACGATATCGAATACGACACCACTCTTCCGGTGTTTAAATAAAAATAAAGCCTGAGAAAAGGAAATCCTCTTCTCAGGCCTTTTAATTTGTATTATTATGCTATGCCTTCACCTTTTTTACCAGTGTAGAGCTGATAATAACGCTTTCCAAGAGCAATAAGCTCATCATGTGTACCTTTTTCAATGATGCGTCCTTTTTCAAGAACTATGATACAGTCACTATTACGAACAGTTGAAAGTCTGTGGGCAATTACAAAGGTAGTTCTACCCTTCATCAGCTTATCCATACCATCTTGAACAATCTTCTCTGTACGTGTATCAATTGAGCTTGTAGCTTCATCAAGAATAAGTACTGGTGGGTCTGCGATAGCTGCTCTTGCAATTGCAAGAAGCTGTCTCTGACCTTGTGAAAGATTTGCTCCATCACCTGTAAGCATTGTGTCATAGCCGTTTGGTAGTCTCTTGATAAAGCCATCTGCATTAGCAAGCTTTGCTGCTGCAATAACTTCGTCGTCTGTAGCATCCAGCTTACCGTATCTGATGTTCTCAGCAACAGTACCTGTAAACAGGTGTGTATCCTGAAGAACCATACCAAGAGACTTTCTAAGGTCAGCTTTCTTGATCTTGTTTATATTGATATTGTCATATCTGATCTTACCATCCTGAATATCGTAGAAACGGTTGATCAGGTTGGTAATTGTTGTCTTACCTGCACCAGTTGAACCAACAAGTGCTATCTTCTGACCTGGCTCTGCATGGAGCACAATGTCATGAAGAACTATCTTGTCATCTGTGTATCCAAAGTCTACGCCATTGAAGGTAACATCACCTTCCATAGCCTGATAGGTAGTAGTGTTATCTGCCTTGTGATAATGTTTCCATGCCCATTTTCCTGTGTGCTCTTTAGTCTCAACGATCTGGCCATTTTCTTCCTTGGCATTTACAAGCATTACATAACCTTCGTCAGTTTCAGGTTCAGCATCAAGGAGCTTAAAGATACGCTCTGCACCGGCAAGAGCCATGATGATACTGTTGAACTGCATACTAACCTGGTTAATAGGCATACTAAAGTTCTTATTGAAGGTCAAAAAGCTTGCAAGTGCACCAACAGTAAGTGCAAATCCTGAAGATGAGCTAAGGGCGATCATACCACCAACGATGGCACAAAGTACATAGCTGGCATTACCAAGCTGTGAGTTGATAGGTCCAAGTGCCCCGGAAAAAGCATTTGCCTTAAATGCACTCTGGTAAAGAGCTTCATTGTACTCATCAAATTTTTCAATACTCTCTTCTTCATGACAGAATACCTTAACTACCTTCTGTCCATTTACCATTTCTTCGATGTAACCATTTAATTTACCAAGATTGGACTGCTGGGCAATAAAGTTCTTACCTGATGCCTTGGTAGCCTGAGCTGTGCAAAACAGCATGATGGCAACCATTACCATAGTAACAAGAGTAAGTGGAAGGCTCAGCACTATCATGGAAATAAATACAGTCACAATAGTGATCGCACTATTTATGATCTGAGGAATGCTCTGGCTTATCATCTGTCTGAGTGTATCAATATCGTTTGTATAAACAGACATTATGTCGCCGTGAGCATTTGTATCAAAATACTTTATAGGAAGGCTTTCCATGTGATTGAAAAGCTCCTGTCTAAGGCTCTTCAAGGTTCCCTGTGTGATATATACCATGAGCTTGGCCTGCAGGAAAGCTGCTGCCACACCAATAGCATAAAATACTGCAACTCTTAGGATTGCATTTAATAATGGTGTAAAATCTGTACTTCCTGTATCAAGCATTGGCTGAATATAACTATCAATAAGAGTTTTCAGGAACAATGTTCCCTGAACGCTTGCAAATACACTGACAACAATACATATCAAAACCAGTACTGCCTGAACTCCATAATATTTAAAAACATACTGCATTGTTCTTGAAAGCAGTTTAAATGGATTTTCAACCTTTGGTCTTGGCTGACCACGTCTTGGGCCGTTTCCAGGTCCCTTTACTTCTTTAATCTTTTCATCTGCCATATCTATATCCTCCAAGTCGATTGCTTAGTTTTTCTCATCAAAATCGGCATCGCCGCTGTTTCCTGTCTGTGACTCATAAACTTCTCTATAAATATCATTTGATGCAAGAAGTTCTTCATGAGATCCAAAGCCATTAACGCGACCATTGTCCATAACAATTATTCTGTCACAATCCTGAACACTGGATATACGCTGAGCAATGATAAGTTTGGTTGTATCCGGGATATCCTCAGCAAAAGCCTTTCTGATCTTGGCATCAGTTGCTGTATCTACAGCACTGGTACTATCATCGAGGATGAGGATCTTAGGCTTTTTAAGAAGAGCTCTTGCAATACAAAGTCTCTGTCTCTGACCACCTGATACGTTGGTACCACCCTGCTCAATGTATGTATCATATCCATCTGGCAGTTCTTTTATGAATTCATCAGCACAGGCAAGCTCTGCTGCTCTCTTACATTCTTCATCAGTGGCGTTTTTATCACCCCATCTGAGGTTTTCATAAATAGTTCCGCTAAAGAGAACGTTTTTCTGTAAAACCACTGAAACCTGGTTTCTTAGGGCTTCCATGTCGTATTCTCTTACATCCCTGCCGCCAACAAGAAGTCTACCATTAGTAACGTCATACAGACGGCTGATAAGGTTTACAAGACTGGACTTGGCTGAACCAGTTCCACCAATAATACCAATTGTTTCACCAGCTTTGATTTCAAGATCAATGTCCTTAAGAACCATTTCCTTAGAATCTTTGTTGTAAGCAAAATCAACATGGTCAAATACGATTGAACCGTCTTTTACTTCCATAACAGGATTTTCAGGATTCTTTAAAGAGGTTTCTTCATTGATAACTTCTGCAATACGCTTTGCACTTGCTTCTGACATTGTGATCATTACAAATATCATTGAAAGCATCATCAGGCTCATAAGAATATTCTGGCAGTAAGTAAGCATACTCATAAGCTCACCGGTTGTAAATGAACCACCAACGATCATATGAGCGCCAAGCCAGCTGATAAGGAGAATGCACACATATACAGTTCCCATCATTATAGGGGAAATCTTAACTACTGTGCTTTCAGCCTTTACAAACATAAGGTAAATATTGTTTGCAGCCTTCTGGAACTTGCTGATTTCATGGTCTTCTCTAACATATGCCTTAACTACTCTGATAGCAGAAACATTTTCCTGAACACTTTCATTCAGTGCATCATATTTTTCAAAAACTTCCTTGAAGTACTTGGTAGCACTGCGCATAACTGTAAGCATAATAAGAGCCAGAAATATAACCGCTATCAAATATACGCTTGCAAGCTGTGGGCTTATGATAAATGACATGATCATTGCCACGATCATTGTTGCAGGCGCTCTCATTGCCATTCTAAGTATCATCATGTATGAGTTCTGAATGTTTGTAACATCAGTAGTAAGACGTGTTACAAGACCGGAAGTTGAGAACTTATCAATGTTGGCAAAAGAGTAAGTCTGGATATTGTCATACATTGCCTTTCTTAAGTTTCTTGCAAGACCTGCTGAAGCCTTTGATCCAAAATACGCTCCTCCAAGGCCGCTTAAAAGACCAAGCAGTGCGATAACAATCATGATTATTCCAGTTTGAATAATATAGTTCAGATTATTGCCATTTATTCCTATATCTACTATTCTTCCCATAAGTATAGGAATAATCATTTCACAAATAACTTCTCCAATCATACATAGCGGAGTAAGTATTGACGGGAGTTTAAACTCCTTCAACTGAGCTAAAATCGTTTTAATCATCTTCATCACCTTTACTTAAATTAGTATTGTTTTAAATCGATGCCATATTTTCGATTATACGGTCAAGCATTTCATTAAGCACCTTTTGCTCATCTTCATTCAGAGGACTGATAAGTGCACTGTCCATAGATTCAAGTCTCTTTTTACTAAAGTCGAAATAATCCAGTCCCTTGTCTGTAATTGAAATAATACGGTACTTCCTATTGTTTTCACTAACAGAGCTTGTAACAAGCCCTTTGTCTTCCAAACGTTTAATAAGACCAATGGCCGTAGGATGCTTAATGTGACATGCCAGACTTAGTTCCTTTAAAGTAACGTTATGGTCAGTATTATCAGCAAGATATCCAATAATAGCCATCTGACTAAAAGTAATACCCTCCTGTTGTTGCTGGTAATTTAGCTTGGATGCAAACTGATCAGCAATAACCTTACATTTAAAAGATACAGGCATTTGATCCGGATTCTTTTCATCCTTGCATTTCATTTTTCCATCCTTTCCTAATCAATGTTCACCTTATTTCCTGTTAAAAATGGAATTAGCTAAATAAAATTTAGCTAGCTACATTTGATATGATAGGTAGCCTGCTACATATTGTCAATATTCTTTCCCAAAGTTTATATTTATTTAATACTTCTCCCTTAGATTTAATCAGACTGCAGATAAGTTAATAAAAAGAACATAGAAAAGCTCTTTTATTTTTTTTATTTTCTATTATAATTTTGTATGCGAGGTGCTTTATGGAATATTTGCAGTTGTTTGATGATAACAAAAACGAAATATCTGGCGGCAAAATCGCCAGGGACAGAAAGCTAGAAGTAATCCCCGGAGAACATTTTATGATCGTTCTTATTTTTATAGAAAATAAGGATCATAAATTTCTCATTCAAAAAACCCCCATCTATAAAGATGGTAAATTCGCTTCAACCGGTGGTCACGTAACTTATGGCGATGACTCTCTAAAGACCATTCTCAAAGAAACAAAAGAAGAGCTTGGAATACAGCTCACTAATAATGACGTTCAGTTTATAGATTCAGTTTCAACATCCAAAGCCTTTTGTGACATTTATTACACAAATAAAGAAATGCATAGGAATCAGATGACACTTCAAAAATCCGAGGTGGAAAGTGTGGCCTGGTATTCCGAAGCTGAAATCCGTTCACTGATTGCCAAAAACAAGTTCAGAGAGCGTAATATAGCGCCTTTTGAAAAAGTTTTGGCGTGGAGAAAAGAAAATGTACCACTTAGCTGAAGTTATATGTTATAATTGTAGACAGCAAGTGCTTAGGGGTCTTTAATAGGGGACCCCTTTTTATTTGCTTATTTCCAATCAATATAAAAAATGGGAGTCTTTATATTATGAAAATGAACAAAAGAATCTTTAGTCTTGCAATGACTGCTGCCCTTCTTGGCACTGTTACTGCCTGCGGTTCAAACGTTACTGAAGAAACCGCATCTGACAATGGCACTACTGCTATCGAAGTTGCAGAAGATGTTAGTGCTGACGCTTCCACAGAAAGTACTACTGAAGAAGCTGCTACTGAAGATTATACAATTCCTGAGGGAATGTACTTAAGTGAGCTTACTGGCGAGCCTATCAGTGAAGACATCAAGGATCAGAGACCTATCGCTGTTATGGTAGATAATGAATCTCTTGCTCTTCCACACTATGGCATTGCAGAAGCTGATGTTGTATACGAAATGATGAACAGTACACTTAATAATCGCATAACAAGACTTATGTGCATCATTAAGGACTGGGGCAACATCGAGCAGATGGGTAGTATCAGAAGTACCCGTCCTACTAATATATTACTTATGTCTGAATGGAATGCTGTACTTTGCCATGACGGTGGTCCTTACTACAATGACCAGTATTTTGCAAGAGACTGGGCTGATCATTTTTCAGGCACTTTCTCAAGAGTATCTAACGGAAAGAGCAAAGAATATACAGAATATATTTTATCCGGTGACCTTGAAGCTAACTTTGAGGATTCAGGATATTCAACAACATATAATGAATATGCAAACGAAGATACTTCTCACTTTGAATTTACAGATTATGGAACAACTGTAGATCTGTCAGAGAATGGCTATCAGTACTGTGCTGATGCAGTCCTTATTGATTTGAAGCCTTTTGCTCATAACAGCACTCAGCTTGTATATAATGAAGAAACTGAGACTTACGATTATTATGAGTATGGCGAAATACATGAAGATGCTGAAGACGGCGAGGTTCTTACTTTTGATAACGTAATACTTCAGAAATGTACCTTTACTCAGCTTGATGACAATGGATATCTGATCTATAACTGTATCGATATAAATCAGCCAGGTCTGTATGCTACAAAGGGTAAGATTACTGACATAGTATGGACCAAGACAACTGAAACTGAGATCACAAGATATTACGATGAAAACGGCAACGAGCTTACAATCAACACTGGTAAGACTTATATAGCACTTATTCCAGATGATACATGGGATCAGATCGTTATCAGCGCAAATTAAATATAATACGATAAAACAAATGCCATCGGCCTTTAGCCGGTGGCATTTTGATTAGAAAAAGCACTTATATAATCAGTCTTTACTCAAAATAGTTCTTACATTAATTCCATTTACTTCGATATGATCATCAACTGCTATTACCAGACACTGTCTTCCATCGATGATCTTGGTCTCAACAAGATCTGCTCTGTCAGGCTTTACCTTGATAACAACATCAGGAGTTTCAATATCAAACTTTCTTGTATTTGCTATATTAGATGCAAGAAGTGGATAATCCTCATTTTCGCCTACAATATTGTCATAGTTTTTCTTGAAGTACTGCATCTTATCCTCAGATACGCCACTATCGCTAAGAAGATGCTCAACATCTTTTCTGCCAAGTTCAAGAGGTTCGGGATCCCCTTCATGCTCGTCAATCATAGTCTGCAGATTCTCATGAATATTCTTCATGATATCATAGTCAGCTTCTTCACCGACTGTATCTGCAACAATTGTATTAAAGATATCCTTCTGCTCTGGCGCAGACATAGGTGCTCTTCCACCAAACATTGCCTGTACAAACTCTGGCTGAATATCCTCTGGCTTTTTTGTAAAATACAGCATATTATGAATATCTGCATTTCTGTCAATGAAAGCAGGGAACAGGAAACCTTTTGTAGGTCCGTCTACAACCCAGTCTCTGAAGCGATCTTCAATTACATTTTTACTCTCATTATAGCCAAGGGCTGCCTTTGAAAGCTTTACAGGGCAGATACTACAAAGAATATAATCATATATATTCTCTGAAGCATCATCCATGGTAGTTCCATCGCTGGCAATTCCCGGAATGTCATATACAGCATGAACCAGAATAATATAATAGTTTTCACCATTAACATAATTGGCGATGATCTTGTCATAGAACTGATCAAGCAGTGCATCATCTTCCAGGTGAGAATCTCTGAGAGTAAGCAGAAACTCCTGTGTGCCGCCTACTGCTTCCTGATCAATCGGGAACTCAAGACTTATAAGGTTTTTACCAAAAGTTCCTGTCAATGTGTGTGAAAAAATATCGAGATATTTATACATCTCTTCTTCAGGCACAGAGCCAAAAGCATTTTTTGTAATAAGTCTTTTATTTTTCTCGTGATCAACATAGCATCCGCATATGTGATCAATTGTACACTTGTCAGGTGAAAACTGCTTTTTTATTTCCAATGTTTCAGCTTTATTCATTAAGTTTTTCCTCCAAAAAAATAGGTACGCTCTGCACATTTTCATGCAGTGCGTACCAACTCATTGTACCACAAAAATTATTTATTGCCTTCAGAAAATTTATCGCACATCTCAACGGCAAATTTTACTGGATAAAGCTGTACCATTATGGAATCGATCAAGGTTCCTATGGTCATATGAAACGCGATTTTTACAAAGCGCTCATAAGGTGTCTGGAACATTTTTTCAAAAATCTTTACGCTTTCAACATCAATTGTATTAACAACAGGTGTACTTATATCTGTCGGAATGCCCAGCATATCAGACAGCGAAGTTGCACTTTTACCCATCATCTGATTCATGGCTTCAGAGGCAGCGCTTAAATGCAATTCGGTAAGCTCACCTGTCGCATTGCTTCCATCACCACCCATCATCAAATCAGTCATAACCTTAACATCTTTTTCTTTAAGAATAAGGACGTTGTTTCCTGTCAGTCCTTTTACATATTGAATCTGAACTATAACACAGGTCTTGTCATAATCATCCAGAGACTCACTTCTTTTAATAATAGAAACTTTAGGAGTTGTGATGTCAACCTTCTGATTGACCATCATACTAAGAGTAGTTGCTGCATTACCCATACTAATATTGGCAATTTCACCTATAATATCAACCTGTTTACTGGTAAGTGTCTGCTCTTCCAAACGAAACCTCCTTTCCATATCATCAAAACGATCAAATATGGATTCTGTCCTTATAATTTATGAAGTACATCCTTGCTTCCAAATTGTATCTCACTAAATATATTATCAGATTTTCGTTAATCATTCAAAAATACACTATTATTTTTTCATAAACTCAGTATGAAATTAATTGTTATTTTGTTCTACATTTTTCTCCATAGCCTTATATCATAATGATTTGAAGTTTTTTGATTTTTTGTGATTTGTTTTATTGCACATTTGTGATTATTTGTGATTGACTTTGATTATTTGCAATGCTATGCTTTTCTTAGATAAAAGATTTTCTTAAACAAAAATTAATCTATTTTGTATTTTCTTGAAGGGGATATTTCATATGCTTACAGAGGAACGCCGGGATTTAATTGTAAAAATGGTAAATGATGAAGGTGCTGTTACAGTTGCAGAACTTATGGAAAGGCTTGATGCTTCTGCTGCAACCATACGC
The DNA here is from genome assembly GCA_045646185.1 of Butyrivibrio sp. Taxonomy (GTDB): domain Bacteria; phylum Bacillota; class Clostridia; order Lachnospirales; family Lachnospiraceae; genus Butyrivibrio. Next base: position 24,008 of record JAZRKG010000151.1, on the reverse strand, counting down.
CGTGATCTGAATGCTTTAAATGATGCACGAAGGATCATAAAGGTATTTGGTGGTGCGACCTCCATAAACCAGTCTTCAATCAATACTGTCGAAGATGCTGTAGCCATTAAATCAACAAGAAACGTAGAAGAAAAAGACATAATCGGCAAATATGCCGCTTCTCTTATACAGGATAATGATTTTGTTTATATAGATTCAGGTACAAGCACCCTGAAAATGATTGATTACATAACCAATAAAAATGCCAAGTACATTACCAACGGTATTGTACATGCCAAAAAAATGATTGACCTTGGGCTTAACACTTCCATCCTTGGAGGCAAGCTCAAAACCGCTACAGAAGCAATCGTAGGGCCAGACAGCCTTAGCACTATTGCAAAATACCATTTTTCCAAGGCATTTATTGGAACAAACGGCATCAGTATTGAAGCCGGCTTTACTACTCCTGATGTTGAGGAGGCTATGTTAAAGCGTGAAGCAATCAATCATTCTTATATGAAATGTGTGCTTGCAGACCATTCAAAATTTGGACTGGTCAACTCAGTATCTTTTGCAGAATTATCAAAGTGCGCCATCATTACAGATGAAGCACCTGAAAAAAAATATTTAGACAACACAGTAATTAAAGTTTTATCAGATTCAATAAGGAGGGAGACTAAATGATTTATACAGTAACATTTAATCCTGCCATCGACTATGTCGTACACATGGATGACGCATTACTTCCCGGTATGACAAATAGAACCACCAGAGAAGAATGCTATTTTGGTGGAAAAGGAATAAACGTTTCAACCATACTTAAGAACCTTGGGATTGAGAATACTGCCCTTGGATTCGTAGCCGGCTTCACAGGTGATGCCATTGAAAAAAGTGTTCAGGGAAAGGGCATTTTAGCTGACTTCATTCATTTGGAGGAAGGCATTTCCCGAATCAATGTAAAGATCAAATCTACAGAGGAAACAGAAGTAAATGCTCAGGGACCTGCTATCAGCAGCAAGGCACTTGATGAGCTTTTTACAAAAATAGATAAGATTCAAAGTAATGACACTCTGATTCTTGCCGGAAGTATTCCAAATACACTTCCAAGTGATATTTATGAAAGAATACTCTCCCGTCTTGAGAGTCAGGGCAAGGATGTACTGGTCGTTGTGGATGCGACAAAGGATTTGCTTAAGAAGGTCCTTAAATATCATCCATTTCTTATAAAGCCAAACAACCACGAACTTGGAGAGATGTTCGATGTGGTGATCACTTCCGATGACGAAACCTTGTTGTATGCTAAAAAGTTGCAGGAAATGGGCGCCAGAAACGTACTTATCTCCATGGCTGGTGATGGTGCAATGCTTATTGCTGAAAACGGTGAGCGTTTCAGAATAGGCGTACCAAAGGGAAAAGTCAAAAATTCAGTTGGTGCAGGCGATTCAATGGTAGCAGGATTTATGGCTGGTTACATGGAAACCAGAGATTATGAAACTGCTCTTAAGATGGGAACCGCTGCCGGCAGCGCCACTGCTTTTTCAGACGACCTTGCAAGTGGTGAGGCAATAAGAGAACTATATAAAACTTTGTAGGTTTTATATTTTTTTGAGGGACGTTACAAAAAGGGAATAGCGCTTATTGCGCGGAATGGAGAGTTTATGAAAATCACAGACTTTTTAAGTCCAAATGGGGTACAGTTGCAAGTATCTGCAGCTGACAAAGAAGCTGTCATTGATATCATGACAGAGATGCAGGCTAAGGTTGGTAATGTATCTGATGTTGCTCAGTACAAGGCTGACATTCTTGCCCGCGAGGAAAAAGGTTCAACTGCTGTAGGCATGGGAATTGCTGTTCCACATGCAAAATCAGAAGCAGTTACCAAAGCAGGTGTTGTAGCTATTACAATTCCAGAAGGTGTTGATTACAAGTCACTGGACAATCAGCCTTCAAAACTCTTCTTTATGATTGCTGCTCCTGCAAAGGGTGCTGACACTCATCTTGAAGTTTTATCAAAACTTATGACTATGCTGATGGTTCCTGGATTTAGTCAGAGCCTTTTAGATGCAAAGTCACCTGAAGAATTCGTTAAGATAATCGACGAAGCTGAAGCAAAGAAAGCTGCGGAGGATGCTGCTAAAGCAGAGGCTAAGGCTCCTTCAGCTCAAGCCTACAAATACGTTGCAGTAACAGCCTGCCCAACAGGTATTGCTCATACTTACATGGCTGCAGAAGCTCTTGAACAGAAGGCAAAGGAAATGGGCGTTTCTATCAAGGTAGAAACAGACGGCTCCGATGGTGCCAAGAATGTTCTTACAAAAGAAGAAATTGCAGGCGCTGACGTTGTAATCGTAGCAGCTGACAGAAACGTTGAAATGGCAAGATTTAGTGGAAAGAAAGTCATCAAAGCTTCTACTGCTGACGCTATTCATCATTCAGACAACCTTCTTGAGAAGGCCGGATCAGGCAATGTTCCTGTTTATAACCATGTTGGTGGTTCTTCCGAAAGCAAAACAGTTGGCGGAGACGAAACACTTGGACGTAAGTTCTATAAGCACCTTATGAACGGCGTATCTCACATGCTTCCATTTACAGTTGGCGGTGGTATCATGGTTGCGCTTGCATTCCTTATTGATACTATCTGTGGATATGGTGCTACAGGTGGCGGAAACTTTGGTTCAATGGTTCCATTATCAGCCTTCTTTAAATATGTAGGCGGCTTGGCTATGGGTCTTATGGTTCCTGTACTTGCAGGCTACATTGCTGAGTCAATTGCAGACAGACCTGGTCTTGCTGTTGGTTTTACCGGCGGACTTATTGCTTCCGGTGGTAATGCATTGGTATCAAGTTATGTCTGGGGCTCTGACTTATCACAGCTTTCCGGATTCCAGAAATTAATAGCAACCTTTGCATTCCAGAATACTGGTAATACAGTATCAGGATTCCTTGGTGGTATTGCTGCCGGTTTCCTTGCAGGCGCTGTTGTTCTGATGTTAAAGAAAGCTTTTGCAGGACTTCCAAAGTCACTTGAAGGAATTAAGCCAATTCTCATCTACCCACTGCTTGGTATCTTCTTTGTAAGTGTGATCATGTGCTTTATCTTAAACCCAATTATCGGACTGATAAACACAGGTCTTAGCATGGGTCTTACAGCTTTGAATGCAGCTGGATTTATTGTTCTTCTTGGTCTTTTACTTGGAGCAATGATGGCTATAGATATGGGCGGCCCTATCAACAAAGCTGCTTATGTATTTGGAACAGGTATGCTTGCAGATGCTGCAACCAAGCTGAGTGCTGGTGCAGCAGTTACAGATCCAGAAGTTCAGGTTTGCTACTACATAATGGCAGCTATCATGATTGGTGGTATGGTTCCACCTATTGGTATTGCCCTTGCCTGCCAGTTCTTCCCAAAGAAGTTTACAGCAGCTGAGCGTGAGACAAAGATCACAAACATTATCATGGGCTGTGCATTCATTACTGAAGGTGCTATCCCATTTGCAGCAGCTGACCCAGGTCACGTAATTCCATGTACAATGGTTGGTTCAGCAGTAGCAGGACTTCTTTCAGTAGTATTCAAATGTACACTTATGGCACCACACGGTGGAATCTTTGTATTTGCTACTGTAGGTAACCCACTGCTTTATATCGTTGCTCTTCTTATAGGATCTGCAATTACATGCTTAATGCTTGGATTCATCAAGAAGGATGCTGAATAATTCTTTTAGATCATTAATGCATTTATCTTTATATATGCTTAGCTATAGGAAGGCTCACTACCTTCCTATAGTATTTCGGAAATTATTTACTCAATTAGTTAGAACATTTAAGCTCCGATATTTAATTAACTACCATTATTTATTTGAAAGGAGATTTATATTATGGTATCAAAAACAGTAAAAGTAATAAACGAACAGGGTATGCACATGCGTCCAGCAAGTGTTATGAGTCAGAAGCTGACTCCATTTTCAAGCACAGTTAAGATTGGTTTTAATGGAAATGAATATGATGCAAAATCTGTAATGATGCTTATGGCAGCATGCATCAAATGCGGATCAGAAATTGAAATTATCGCTGACGGTCCTGATGAAAATGAAGCTCTTCAGGCTGCTGTTGAATTAGTAGAAAGTGGACTTGGTGACTGATTTTATGGAGGTATCCATGTATAAAGGAATAGCTGCATCTCGCGGAATAGGAATTGGAAGTATTTGTCTTTTATCAGAACATGATCTGAGCTTTGAAAACAAGAAAATCGATGATATCGAAGCTGAGAAAAAGCGTTTTAATGAAGCACTTGAGAAGTTCAAAGAAGAAACTACCATACAGGCTGCTGACGTCAGAGCTAGAATTGGCGCAAAGGAAGCTGAAATCATTGAAGGCCATTTAGTTATGGCTTCAGATCCAGCTATGTCCGGAGAGATGTTAAAGCTCATAGAAAGCGGTCAGTGTGCAGAGTCAGCTCTCTCTTCTGTTTGCGACATGTTCTATGGAATGTTTTCATCCATGGACGACGAAATGATGCGTCAGAGAGCCAGTGATATTGCAGATGTCAAAACAAGTATCCTTAAGATACTCCTTGGTATCGAAGATATTGATATCAGTAAAGTAGCACCTGGAACAGTTCTCGTTACAAGAGATCTGACTCCTTCCATGACGTCTCAGATTGTCAAAGAGAATGTAGTAGGAATTATCACTGAAATAGGTGGTAAAACATCCCACTCTGCTATCCTTGCCAGAGCCCTTGAGATACCTGCTGTTTTATCTGTTCCTGATATCACATCACTTGTTAAGGACAAAGACACCGCCATTGTTGATGGCAACGAGGGAGAGATTTACATAAACCCTGAAGGTGATGTTTTATCAAGCTACATAATAAAACGCGAGCAGTTCATCAAAAAGCAGGCAGAGCTTAAGAACTTCTATGGTAAAGAAACTCTTAGTGCTGATGGGCAAAAGCTCGATCTGTACTGCAATATCGGTACTCCAAAGGATGCCAAAAAGGCTTTGGAATGCGATGGAGAAGGTATAGGTCTCTTCCGTTCCGAGTTCCTGTTTATGGATAACAATCATCTTCCAACAGAAGATGAACAGTTCGAGGCATATAAAGAAGCTGTAGAAATCATGGCAGGTAAAGAAGTAATTATCAGAACCCTTGACGTAGGCGGCGATAAGGCAATTCCTTACCTTAATATGAAGCAGGAAGAAAATCCATTCCTTGGATACAGAGCTGTAAGATACTGTCTTGGAAATAAAGACTCTTACATGATTCAGTTAAGAGCCCTGGTTCGCGCTTCTGCATATGGAAAAGTAAAGATCATGGTTCCTCTCGTAACGACTGTAGATGAGATAAGAGAAGTTAAATCCATGGTTGAGAGCATCAAAAAAGACTTTGATGAAAAGGGAATCAAATACGATCCTGAAATCAAGGTTGGCTGTATGATAGAAACTCCTTCTGCTTCTCTTATAGCAGATATGCTTGCTAAGGAAGCTGATTTCTTTTCAATTGGAACCAATGACCTGACTCAGTACACTATGAGTGTTGACAGAGGAAATAGCGATGTAGCTTATCTCTACTCCGCATTCCAGCCTTCTGTACTTCGTTCTATTAAATTTATAATAGAATCCGGTGTAAAAGCTGGTATACCAGTAGGTATGTGCGGTGAAGCTGCAGCAGACCCACTTATGATTCCTCTGCTGATGTCATTTGGACTTACAGAATACAGTGTAAATCCAGTATTGGTTCTCACTGCAAGATGCATCATTTCCAAATGGAGTAAGGCTGAGGCCGATGAACTTGCAGCAAAGATAATGACTCTTTCAACAGAAAAAGAAATTGTAGAAGCTTTAAAAGCTGCTGCAAAAGAATAATGCTTTAACTTTGGGGACAAGTTCTTTGTCCCCATTTATTTTTTGCTGAAAACAATTATCAGTACTGTTCGCTTATGCTTACTTTTATTTTTTGGGAATAATGATATAATACTAACTGTTATATTTTTAACAGATTTTTTATTTAGAGGTTTAATTAATGTATAAGAACTATCATACTCACACAACACGTTGTGGTCATGCAAAAGGAACTGAAAGAGAATATGTGGAAAATGCCATTAAAAAAGGCTTCAAAGTACTTGGCTTTTCTGATCATACCCCTCAGCCATTTCCTGACACTTATGTTTCAGGCATGCGAATGGGTATGGATCTTTTGGATGATTATGTAGATACCATTATTTCTCTTAGAGAGGAATACAAGGATCAGATTCAGATTCTTGTTGGTCTGGAGACTGAGTACTATCCAAAGTATTTTCCAAAACTGATCGAAGAAATTAAAAAACGCCCCATTGATTATATAATCATGGGACAGCATCATGTAAAAGATGAAATTGAAGGCTTTTATTCAGGCGAGGAAACAGATTCAGAGGAACGCTTAAAGGCCTATGTAGATCTTGTTATAGAAGGTCTTTCTACCGGATACTTTACATATCTGGCTCATCCTGACCTTATCAACTATGTAGGACCAGATGAAGTATTCCAGAAGCATACCCGCAGAATCTGCGAATATAGTATTGAGCACCACATTCCGCTCGAGGTAAATATGCTCGGTTTTGAAAGAGGCATCCATTATCCTAGCGATAGATTTTTCTCTATGGCCTCAGAAATGGGATGCCAGTTTGTAATCGGATGTGATGCTCATGAACCAGGGCTTGTAATGCACCCTGAAGATTATCCTGGTTTTACAGATTTTCTTGCAAAAAACAATATCACCTACAATCAGGATATTGATATCAAATTTCTTTAATTAGAACCTGATGATGCTGCTGAAGGTGACGAATCTGTATCTTCTTCATAAGTAGCAGATATATCACCTGCAGCTATCTTTTGGTTCATCCATGAAAGATGTGAAGTAAAATAAGCTTTTACATTTTTTATCTCTGTTTCAATAGGAACATATGCTCCGCCCCAGCGTTTCTTATCAAGCTGTCTGCTCTTATTGATTGCAGCGCCCTGTGTTTTTTGAAGCTGATCCAGCTGAGCAAATATCTCTGACTGAAGAGTATCTGAAATCTCTTTCCATGCAGCAATATAATTTTCAGCAAAAGTCTCATTTTCTACCAGCTTGTAATATGGCAGGTAGGTTACTTCATGCTGTTCTGACCAGTCATCCTCGTGCATAAATGCAGAATCAAAATCCCACAAAGGTCCCATTTTTACCAGGTCTGCACTAGAAGCGCTATTTTTATAAAAATAAATATTGGAACCAGAAGGATCTCCCTGTCCTAAAATATCTCTTGCAAGGAGCCACCTTGACCAGGAGCTTGCATCAATAACGCTCCAGAGTGAAGAGCTTCCTGCGTTAAGATAGTTCTCTGCTTTTTGCATCAGAGATTTAACTGCCAGAAGTCTTGAATCCTTTTGACTTGTAATCTCAGGATATTTAAAGGTATAGGCAAGATATCCTGCCTGACCTGACGTACGGAAATAGTAATCTTCATTCCACCAGTAAGCATCATTTTCAAAAAGATATCCACTTGATGAAATATTTACTCTGTTTGAACCATCTTCAACAGCTTCTGTCAGAATATAAAGTCCCTGCCAGTCTCCGTTGATCTCCACGTTTACAAAGGTCATGGATGGAGTCCATTCCATGCCAACCTTGTTTGATACAAGATCACCAATATATGTCTTTAAATTTGTACCGGTACTAAGTAATATCCAGGTCTTATCTGCATAAGAAGAGCCTCTGTTAAGAAGGTCTGCTTTTTCTGAAAGCTTTATCTTATAAGGCTTTTTCTCATTCTCTACAGCACTTGTATTACCTCTTATCTTAAACTTCATCTCATATTGTCCGGCCAGAACACCACTACCCGACAATACCATTGTTCCATTTACATATTCATTATTGGTAATGCTCTCTCCAGCATATCCTTCTGAAGATGTAACTACTTCATAAGCAGGAAGTTCTCCATCCTCAGTAGTAATCTGTATAAGTGGAAGATTTGGTCTCTCACTTGCTGAAACAGAAAGTGGATCAGAAGAAGAAGTCTTTGCAACTTCTGCGGAAGCATCTGTTGAACTTGCAGAGCTTACTGCAGAACTGCTGTCAGTAGCTGTATTACTTGCATAGGCGGTTGTTGCTGCGCCGCATAATAAAACAAATGACATAGCTGTAACAACGATTTTGCTAAAACACTTTTTAGTCATTAAAATTCCTCCCAAAGTTTCTCGAGTTTATAATGACACGCAAATTCGTCTTTGTCAATTGCAGTGCTATTCTCTCTATATATAAAGGAAAAGGCCAGGAGAATCACTCTCCTGGCCTTCTGCTTTATATTAACTACTGTGGATTAAACAATACCCTGAGCCTTCATAGCTTCAGCAACCTTAAGGAATCCAGCAATGTTAGCGCCTGTTACATAGTCGCCTTCCTTACCGTACTTCTTAGCTGCTTCTGAAATGCTCTTATAGATGTTAGCCATAATGCCCTGAAGCTTAGCATCTACTTCTTCGAATGTCCATGACAGTCTCTCGCTGTTCTGGCTCATTTCAAGAGCTGATGTAGCAACACCACCTGCATTAGAAGCCTTACCGCAGATGAAGAGTACTCCGTTGTTCTGCAGATACTGTGTAGCTTCAATTGTTGAAGGCATGTTAGCACCTTCACAAACAGCATATACACCGTTTGCTACAAGAGCCTTAGCATCTTCAAGATCAAGCTCGTTCTGTGTAGCACATGGAAGAGCTACATCACACTTGATGTTCCATACGCCGTGCTCGCCGTTCTTCTTCTCGTGGTACTCTGCGCTCTTTCTAGCTGCAGCATACTCTGAAAGACGTGCTCTCTTAACCTCTTTTACTTCCTTAAGAAGAGCTACATCAATTCCTTCTGGATCATAGATCCAACCTGTTGAATCTGAACATGATACAACCTTAGCGCCAAGCTGCTGAGCCTTCTGGATAGCATAGATAGCTACGTTACCAGCACCAGATACAACTACAGTCTTGCCTGCAAGATCCTGACCGTGATCCTTTAATAATTCCTGCGTGATATATACAAGACCATATCCTGTAGCTTCTGTACGAGCAAGTGATCCACCATATGTAAGTCCCTTACCTGTAAGAACGCCTTCGTATACGTCTCTGATTCTCTTGTACTGACCATAGAGATAACCGATCTCACGTCCACCAACACCGATATCACCAGCTGGAACGTCAGTATCAGCACCGATGTGTCTGTAAAGCTCTGTCATAAAGCTCTGGCAGAACTTCATGATTTCGTTGTCTGACTTGCCCTTAGGATCAAAGTCAGAACCACCCTTACCACCGCCGATTGGAAGGCCTGTAAGTGAGTTCTTAAAGATCTGCTCGAAGCCAAGGAACTTGATGATACCAAGGTTTACTGATGGATGGAAACGAAGACCTCCCTTGTATGGTCCAATTGCTGAATTGAACTGAATACGGAAACCATTGTTAACCTGTACCTGTCCTTTATCATCTACCCAAGGTACTCTGAAAAGAATCTGTCTCTCTGGAGTAACAAGTCTCTCAAGAAGAGCTGCTTTTCTGTACTCCTCTTCGTTAGCTTCGATAACTACACGAAGTGACTCAAGAACTTCTTTTACTGCCTGGTGAAATTCAGGCTGAGCTGGATTCTTTGCTACGACATAATCATAGACTTCATCAACGTATGACATAATATATTTTCCTCCTTGTATTGGTGCCCTTGTATTACGAAACAGACCTTCATATCTGTATGCGCCCTAAAAAAGTGTATAACAAAAGGGCGTAAAGAATAAATGGTCTTTACGCCCCGTTGCGTAGACACCGCTGTCTGAATGGTATTATATAATGCGCCTAAAAAATTTACAAGCCACTTTATTGCATTAAATTGCAAAAGTTTTTGAAAATTTTTTGTGCAAATTGTATACAGGTATATTCTAACACAAAAATCCATTCTCACTAAAGCCTTATTCATGCATAATTTCACTTGCCCGTACTGAGCTGAAAAAAGGCAGCCAGAAAGCTGGCTGCCTTTTAATAACTATATTAATTATTTAATTAGAATTCTTTGTCCTGCATTCTTCCAATTGCATCCATAGCAAGCAGTGATCTCTCACACTCAGTTGCTGACAGTGTTATCTGATAACAAAGAGGACTACCCTTCATATGCTCTGAGGCATAGGAAAGACCATTAGTACGCTCATCCAAAAATGGTCTGTCTATCTGGTTTGGATCGCCTAAAAGAATTATCTTGGTATCCTTACCAGCTCTGGTAATAATACCCTTGGCCTGAGCCGGTGTCATATTCTGGGCCTCATCAATTATCAGATAGGTTTTTAAAATAGAACGTCCTCTGATAAAGTTAAGGGCTTCACATTGCACAATTCCTCTGTCAAAGATTTCATCTGTCTTGCCCTGAAGCTCTTTTTCATCCTTATATCGCTCTTCTTCATTGGAATCAATGAGCTGTTCAAGGTTATCGATGATTGGTCTCATAAGAGGAGAAATCTTTTCCTGCTCATCTCCTGGAAGGAAACCAATATCATCATCAAACTGTGAGTTAGGTCTGCAGACGAGGATTCGTCTGTATTCTCCAGTAGGTCTGTTAACAAGCTTTTCAAGACCAACCGCCAGTGAATAGAATGTCTTTGCAGTACCTGCCATACCTTTTACGATTACAAGTGGTGCCTGTGATGCAGGAGCCATAAGTGCTTCCTGTAAGAAATACTGTCCGGCATTTCTAGGCGTTACTCCATATGGCTGGCTCTTTTCAAAATCGAGTTTCTTGATTACCCCTTTCTCAACGCGTCCCATCTGTGTCTTCTTAACAGACTGATCCGCATGAATCATTACGAATTCATTTTCATACAATACCGGGCTTTGCTTTGCACCATTTTCATCACAGATATATACCTGCTCAATTGGAATTCCTTTTTTCTTGAAATTCTGAAAAACGTCTTCTGGAGCATAAACATCAATACGGCCGCTGTACTGTTCTCCATGGCCTACAACCTGCTCAGTAGTAAAGTCTTCCGCCTTTACATCAATAAGCTGGGCTTTGACTCTAAGAAGAATGTCCTTGGTTACTAATATAACCTGTTCCTTTTTCTCCTCAGAAAGTCCTTTGCAAACCTTCAGGATGCGATTGTCTGATTTATGTTCAGACATGTCATGTGGTAACTCCACATCCTTGTAATTCTTTTCCACACGAAGTGTTCCGCCATTATCCATATTAACGCCTACAGTCAGGTCACCATCCTGCCTTAACTGCTCGATAATACGAATAGCTTCACGGACATTTGCTCCTCTCTCGCCTTCATCACGCTTATGATTATCAAGCTCTTCAAGAACTACGAGTGGCAATACCACGTCGTTATCCTCAAAGCACTTCAAAGCGTATGGCGCCTGAATAAGAACATTGGTGTCCAATACATAGATTTTCTTCATGCAGTGTCCCCCTTGGATGCACTCTACACAACAATGCCTTTAAGGCCTGTCGTAATTCCATGCTTTTTTGTATTCAGTTTTAATCATTATACCATATTTTGTATTTGCTTGGTAGCTATAGCACAAAATAGATAAAAATCCTTCTAGTATTATTATTCTTTTATGTTACAATGGATAATAAATTTATACGGGAGGAAAAAGAAATGTCTTTTAAATACATTCAGGAATTACCTAGTCCGGAAGACATCCGAAAAGAACTGCCACTGTCAGATAATCTTGCAGCCATCAAAAAAGAAAGAGATGCTCAGATTTCTGACGTCTTTACAGGCAAAAGTGATAAATTCCTTGTTATTGTAGGTCCTTGCTCAGCTGATAATGAGGATGCCGTATGCGATTATATCAATCGTCTTGCCAAAGTAAACGATAAGGTTAGCGACAAGCTGATCCTTATTCCAAGAATATATACCAACAAACCTCGTACAACAGGTGAAGGTTATAAAGGTATCACCTCTCAGCCAGACCCTGAAGGTAAGCCGGATTTCCATGCAGGTCTTATTGCCATGAGACATATGCACATCAGAGCTATTCAGGAAACAGGTCTTACTGCTGCCGACGAAATGCTCTACCCATCTAACTGGGGCTATGTAGAAGATATTCTCTCCTATGTAGCAATTGGCGCTCGTTCTGTAGAGGATCAGGAGCATCGTATGGTTGCCAGCGGATTTGATGTACCAGCAGGTATGAAGAATCCAACCAGCGGACATTTAAGCGTAATGCTCAATTCCATTTATGCAGCTCAGCACCCACATGATTTTACTTATAGAGGATATGAAGTTCAGACAAGTGGCAATCCACTTGCACACTCTGTTCTTCGTGGTTCCAACAATAAGCACGGTCAGGCTCTTCCAAACTATCACTACGAGGATCTGATTCTTTTGTCAGAGCTGTATGATCAGTTTGATATTGTAAATCCTGCTGCCATTATTGATTCAAACCACAACAATTCAAATAAGCAGTTCAAGGAACAGATCAGAATTGTAAAAGAGGTTCTTCATTCACGTAACCACTCTGACAGCATCAAAAAGATCGTCAAGGGCGTTATGATTGAAAGCTATATTGAGGAAGGCAGCCAGAAAATCGGCGAAGGCATCTATGGCAAATCCATTACAGATCCTTGCCTTGGCTGGAATGATACAGAAAGACTTCTCCTTGAAATCGCAGAACAGGTTTAAGCCTGTCCAGGCAAAAAGAAGGCCTCCAAAAGATAGTATGCACTATCTTTTGGAGGCTATTTTAATTACATTATTCAAACTTCCCACTTAATTCATACCTGGGACAACTTATTCTGACTCAGACGAGGCATAGCATTAAAAGAAATGTTGTTTTTATAGACATATGCTTCACTTCAAAAACTCACTCTTTGCTCAGGAATTTTTCCATAGTTGCATTTGGCTCTTGTGACTCTAAAGGGAGCGTTTGTTTTTCTTATACCGGCAATGCCATTTTTGCATGCGGAGAAATTGTCTGAAGCAGGGCGTTCGTAACTTACACTTGGCATGGTCATACGGTGCCGCAGGCACCTACAACAAAAAAAGTGTGTATCCTCGAGCATATATGCTCGGGAGTACACACTTTTTTGTTGCGGTAGCTCGCTTTGCGAGCAATGACCATGCCTTATAAATGTAATATCGACCTGCGAGTTTTTTCGGAGCATGCGAGAAAAAATGGCAGCCGGTATATAGAGAAACAAGCAATCTTTATGGAACAGGAGCCAAAGCAACTAGGAAAATTCCAGGCAAAGGGCTCAGACAATTTCGTGAAGCATATATAAAAACAACATTTCTTTTAATAGCCTCGAAATCCGTCAGAATAAGTTGTTCCAGGTATGATGTGGGAAGTTTGAATCACATTATTTATACAGCTCTTCCATATCGTCAATGGCTTTTGCAAATACTTTGATTGCCTCATCTACAGGCTTTCCAGTAGACAGGTCAACACCTGCAATCTTAAGAAGGCTTACAGGATCCTGTGTACATCCGCTCTTTAAGAACTTCTTGTACTGTTCGACAACAGGAGCACCCTCTTCTAATATTCTATGTGCAATGGCAACTGCAGCTGAGAAGCTTGTTGCATACTGATATACATAGAAGTTGTAATAGAAATGAGGGATTCTGCACCACTCATAAGCAATAAGTGGATCAGATACCATATCATCTCCAAAATATTCTTTATTAAGGTTGTAGTAAACCTCAGAAAGAGTCTCAAATGTAAGAGGAATTCCATCCTCTGCCATCTTGTTTGTTTTTCTCTCAAATTCTTCAAACATAGTCTGTCTGAAAAGAGTTCCCTTAAAGCTTTCAAGGTAGTGGTTGATCAGGAAAGCTTTTTCCTGCTTACTCTCTGCCTTTGAAAGGAGGTATTCCAGCAGAAGAATTTCGTTAGTAGTTGAAGCAACCTCTGCAACGAAAATCTTGTAATGTGAATTGAAGTAAGTCTGCTCATGCTCTGAATACCATGTATGCATTGAATGACCCATCTCATGTACAAGAGTAAATACGTCATCTAATGTGTTGTTGTAGTTTAAAAGCATGTATGGATGTACTCCATAGACACCAGAAGAATAAGCACCACCGCGCTTTCCTTCATTCTCCATTACATCAATCCATCTGTTATCATAAGCCTGCTTTACGATTTCAAGATAGTCTTCGCCAAGAGGTGCCAGAGCCTTTAATGAAATCTCTTTTGCCTCATCATAGCTAACCTTAACATCGTAGTCTTTTACCATTGGTGTATAAACATCATACATATGAAGTTCATCAACACCAAGTAGCTTCTTACGAAGTGATACATAGCGATGCATGTTATCAAGTCCCTTATGAACGCTCTCAATAAGGTTATCGCATACAGAAGGTGAAACATTGTTAGAATCAACTGCTGCCTCAAAAGTGGAATTGTAGTGCTTTGCCTTTGCGTAGAAAATTCTCTGCTTTACTTCGCCTGAATACAGCGCAGCCCAGGTATTTCCAAACTCTTTAAATCTTGAATAGTATTTCTCAAATACTTCTTTTCTAAGCTCTCTGTCTGCTGACATCTGAAGAGGTACAAATCTTCCATTTGTAATCTGAATTTCCTGACCTTCAGAATTAACTACTGATGGAAATTTTAAGTCTGCATCTGAAAGCATTGTAAATCCGTTATATGGTACCTCTGACATTTCTGAGGATGATGCAAGAAGCTCTTCCATTTCTTTTGATAAAACATGAGCTTTTGTTCTCAGAATCTCTCTGATGGATACTTCATATTTTCTAAGTCCTGGCTCCTCTTCAAAGAATTTTTCCAGTTCTTCTTCAGAAAGAGTAAGTATTTCCGGGCTTATGAAAGCAATCTTTTCACCAATTTTGGCATAAGCACTTGCAGCTTTGGCATGAAGCTCCTGTCCGTGGCTTGCTGAAGTATCTTCATGACATCTCTTATCAGCGTAGCCATAGCATTTTCCAATAGTCATGCTGCATTTTTCATATAGATCACATGCTTTAAGGAATGTTGCTGCATCCTTTGTCAGCTTTCCATTATAAGTAGCAAGCTCATCTGCAAGCTTGTCAGCCTTTTCAAGATCATTTTCCCAATCTGTTTCATTTGCATAAATATCTTCAAGTCTCCAGGTAAGCTCTACCGGAACTTCAGATCTCTTAGGTAATTTCTGTTCCATATATCCTCCTTGTAAATCTCTGGCAAAAAATATTACTGGTGCAAAATTAATCACACTTTTCCATTTTAAAGCATTGCAAAATTAATGTTAAGGGGTTTTGTAAAAAAAAGAAGAAAAAACGTTAGCCTGCACTAACATTTTTTCTTCTTATAAATCAGCCTCTTATATTAGCTTTATCATATAACTCTCTAAAGCTGTTGGTTCTCTTTTGAACGTACTTTTTTGTAGTATATTTTTCCGAATGCCCCAGCATCTCCTGAAGCATTTCGATATCTGCTCCATTTTCCATCAGATGCACCGCCATAGCGTGTCTTAAGCTATATGGAGTAATGTCCTCTTTGATACCAGCCTGTCTGGCATAGGTTTTTACGTTTTTCCAAAAGCCCTGCCTGCTCATACATAGTCCCTGATAATTTACAAAGAGCAATGTATTTTCTTCATCATCCACCATTTCTTTTCTGGTTTCTGATAAATATATCATAAGCTGGTCATGCGCTTTTTTGCCAAAAGGAATAAGTCTTGGCACTCTGCCTGTCATACACCTTACGCAGCTAATACTTAAATCAACATCCTCAACGTTAAGAGCGATAAGCTCCGAAGTCTTCATGCCCGTTGCATATAATAATTCAAGCATGGTTTTATCCCGCTGTCCTTTTACAGTCTGGTCATCCGGCGCATCCAGGAGTGCATTTATTTCATCCATACTCAAAAGTCTGGTCTCATGATGTTCTACCTTTGGCGCTTTTAACACCTCTGAAGGGTCTGAAGATACATCACCATTTTCAATCAGAAACCTGTAGAAGCCTTTGATTGAAGAAATATGCCTCGAAACAGTCGCCGCTGAAAAATGCTGGTCTGTAAGACCAGCAATATATTCAGAAAGATTGTCTTCGGTAATAGCTGTTGCATCCTGAATTCCTCTTTCCTTTAGAAAGGCTGAAAGCTTATTTAAGTCTCTCTTATAAGATGAAACAGTATTAGCAGATGTCTTTTTTATATTAGTCAGGTAAAAAATAAATTCTTCTATATGTTCAACCATAGGAAGCTATTTCACCCTTAATTAATTGAATTTTTCTTTGTAGATCTTTTCAGCACTAACAAGTCTTACGCATACTGTAAAGAGGTTAGCTGCTGTCTTCAAGTCCTCAACTGATGGATATGTAGGAGCTACTCTGATGTTGCTGTCAAGCGGATCCTTACCATATGGATATGTTGCTCCGGCAGGAGTCATCTTTACACCAGCTTTATTTGCTCTGTCTACAATTGCCTTAGCACAGCCTGGTAATGAATCAAAGCTGATAAAGTATCCGCCCTTAGGATTGGTCCATTCACCAACTCCAAGTCCAGCAAGATTTTTCTCAAAAATCTCTTCAACAGCTTCGAACTTAGGTCTTATAACATCAGCCTGCTTTCTCATGTGTTCAACCATTCCATGGATATCTCCAAAGAATCTTACATGTCTAAGCTGGTTAACCTTATCGTGTCCGATTGTCTGGTGCTTTAATTGATTCTGAATATCCTCAAGGTTGTTCAAAGATGTAGCAAGTGCTGCAATACCACTTCCAGGGAATGTAACCTTTGAAGTAGAAGCAAACTTATAAACAAGGTCAGGGTTACCTGCTCTCTTACACTCTGCAAGAATCTCAATAAGATAATCCTGATGATCATCATATAAATGATGAATGCCATAAGCATTATCCCAGAAAATTCTGAAGTCTTTTGCTGCAGGCTTTAATCTTGCAAATCTTCTTACTGTCTCATCAGAATATGAATAACCCTGTGGATTAGAATACTTAGGGACACACCAGATACCCTTTATGGAATCATCCTCAGAAACCAGTTTTTCAACCATGTCCATATCTGGTCCCTCTGGAGTCATAGGTACTGTTATCATTTCAATACCAAAGTACTGAGTAATACTAAAGTGTCTGTCATATCCAGGTGCAGGGCAAAGGAACTTTACTCTGTCAAGCTTGCACCATGGTGTATTTCCCATAATACCATGAGTCATGGCACGAGAAACTGTATCATACATAACGTTAAGAGATGAATTGCCATAAATAATGATATTTTCAGGATTATTCTCCATCATATCACCAATAAGTACCTTAGCTTCCTGAATTCCGCTTAGTACACCATAGTTACGACAGTCTGTACCATCTTCACAACTAAGGTCTGCCTCTGAATTAAGCGCATCCATCATTCCCATTGAAAGATCAAGCTGCTCTCTGCATGGCTTACCACGGCTCATATCAAGACTTAGTTCCATATCCTGATATTTCTTGTAGCTTTCCTTTAAGTTGGCGATTTCTGCCTTTAATTCTTCCTGGCTCATCTCTACATATGTCTTCATAACTTCCTCCACGTACCTTGTAAAAATATTGTATACAATAATGCAATTTCTTTTAAGAATATATCACATTATATAAATCTATGCTATATTATTTTTCCTGTTCTTTTATAATATCGTCGAGCTTTGCAAACTCTTCGTTGCAATCCAATGTGGCAAAATAGTCTCTTGGAGTCTGGGCGCGTCTTATCTGCTGAACGCTACCATCTTCCTTAAGTAGGAGTTCTGCACTCCAAAGCTTACCATTATAGTTGTAACCCATAGCAAAGCCATGTGCTCCAGTATCATGAATGAACAGATAATCTCCCATATCAATCTTTGGAAGCTGTCTGTCAATTGCAAACTTATCGTTGTTTTCGCACAAAGAACCTGTTACATCATAAGTGCACTCAATTGGGGCATCCTCTTTTCCAAGAACAGTAATATGGTGATATGCGCCATACATTGCAGGACGCATCAGGTTAACTGCACAGGCATCCACACCAATGTACTCTTTATATATATGCTTCTCGTGAATAGCCTTTGTAACCAGAGCTCCATATGGTCCCATCATAAATCTTCCCATTTCGGTAAAAATGGCTACATCACCCATTCCGTTTGGTGTAAGAATTTTCTCATACTGCTGTCTTACCCCTTCTCCAATAGCCGCAATATCATTTGGCTCCTGATCTGGCTTATAAGGAATTCCAACACCACCAGAGAGATTGATAAACTTAATATCTACTCCAGTCTCTTTTTCCAGCTCTACAGCAAGCTCAAATAGCTGACCTGCAAGCTGTGGATAATATTCATTGGTAACAGTGTTGCTGGCAAGGAAAGCATGGATTCCAAAGTTCTTTACACCCTTGGATTTCATGATCTTAAAGGCCTCTGACAGCTGCTGTCTTGTCATTCCATATTTGGAATCTCCAGGATTGTCCATAATTCCATTACTAAGAGTGAAAACTCCGCCCGGATTGTATCTGCAGCTCATAGTCTCAGGAAGTCTTCCTCCTAAAGCCTGCTCTACTGCTTCAATATGTGTAATGTCATCCAGATTGATGATTGCTCCAATTTTATCTGCATAAGCAAACTCTTCGATAGGAGTATCATTTGATGAAAACATGATTTCCTGTCCCTTAGCATCAATGCTGGCCGAAAGCATAAGCTCTGTAATAGAAGAACAGTCAAAACCACATCCCTGCTTCTGTAATATTTTCATAAGTATAGGATTTGGTGTTGCCTTAACAGCAAAGTATTCTCTAAATCCTTTGTTCCAGGAAAAAGCCTTATAAACAGCCTTGGCATTTTCCACTATTCCTTTTTCATCATACAGATAAAAAGGCGTTGGGTATGTTTTTGCAATTTCTTCAACCTGCGCCTTAGTTACGAATGCTTTTTTCATTTAAATCCTCATTTCTTTTTTTCTTGTGCAAACTTTATTTAGCACTTTACCACTTTTTCGTGCTAAAGTAAAGATTTTTTATTTTATTCTGCCATTCTGTACTTAGTTGCAAAATTTAGATATTTTCAATCTGCCAGTCAATAGGCTCCAGGCCATTTTTGACAAGGAATTCATTGGCCTGACTAAAATGCTTACATCCAAAGAATCCTCTGTAAGCTGAAAGAGGACTTGGATGAGGTGCAGTCAAAATCAAGTGCTTAGGGTTACTTAGCATCTTCATCTTGGACTGTGCCGGCTTGCCCCACAGCATATATACCACAGGCCTGTTCTGTGCATTTACTGCCTCTATGATTGCATCAGTAAACTGCTCCCAGCCATGATTCTGATGGGAAAATGCCTGATGAGCTCTTACTGTCAAAAGAGTATTCAAAAGAAGTACGCCCTGATCAGCCCATTTTTTTAAATAGCCATTATTTGGAATATAACATCCCAAATCATCATTAAGTTCTTTGTAGATATTTACAAGAGATGGTGGAGCATCAACTCCAGGTTGTACAGAAAAACTAAGACCATGCGCCTGATGTGGCTCATGGTATGGATCCTGTCCCAATATTAGTACCTTTACCTGTGATAAAGGCGTTAAATGAAGCGCATTAAAAATATCATCAGCAGGAGGGTAAACCACCTGTGTGCTATATTCTGTTTTAACAAATTCAAATAATTTTTTGTAATAGTCTTTATGAAACTCATCCTCAAGAGCTGGAAGCCAGTCACCGGATATCATTGCCATATAGTGATCCTCTCTATTCTCAAAGTCTGACTGGAACATTTCTTTCTGCCAGATACTCTTTTACTTCTTTAATTTCCATCTCTTTATAATGAAAAAGAGATGCCGCAAGAGCTGCGTCTGCGCCTCCTTCTGTTAATGCATCATAGAAGTGAGACATCTTTCCTGCACCACCGGAAGCTATAACAGGAACAGATACCGCATCTGCCACTTTTCTTGTCAGTTCAATATCATAGCCTTCCTTGGTTCCATCGCCATCCATACTGGTAAGAAGAAGTTCTCCTGCACCAAGCTCACACGCCTTTTTGGCCCATTCAATGGCATCAAGTCCTGTATCAATTCGTCCACCTGCTTTGAATACATTCCAACCTGAGCCATCTTCTCTTCTTCTGGCATCAATAGCAACAACTATGCATTGTCTTCCAAATTTCTCAGCACCCTCACTAATAAGCTCAGGTCTGTCAATTGCTGCAGAGTTCACTGATACCTTGTCTGCGCCTTCCCTCAGGATAGCTTTCATATCTTCTACAGTTCTGATTCCGCCACCTACAGTAAATGGTATAAAGACCTTTTCCGCTACTCTTCTTACCATATCAGTAACTGTAGCTCTGGCATCAGAGGTTGCTGTAATGTCAAGAAATACAAGTTCATCTGCGCCAGCTCTTGAATAGGCTGCTCCTACTTCAACCGGATCTCCTGCATCCTTGAGCTGAACAAAATTTATTCCCTTAACTACTCTTCCGTTATTTACATCCAAACATGGAATTATTCTCTTAGTTAACATTCTTTACCGCCTTTTTTATCAAACATTCAGGAAATTCTTTAATATCTGCATTCCGACTTCTGAGCTTTTTTCAGGATGGAACTGACAGGCAAAAACATTTTCTTTTTCAACAGAAGCATCTATCAAAGTTCCATATTCTGTAGTCGCTTTAACTATTTCTCTATCCTGGGCATGTAAATAATAAGAATGAACAAAGTATACATATTCGCCCTCTGGAATATCCTTGAACAATCTGCCCTTTTCAGGAAAACTCAGACTATTCCAGCCAATTTGCGGAATTTTAAGAGTGCCCTTATTATCTGGAATTCTTTTTATCTGACCGCGCAAAATGCCCAGGCCAGCTACTCCTTCTGATTCTTCACTTGAATCAAAAAGAAGTTGCTGTCCCAGGCATATTCCTATAAATGGAACCTGCTTGGACGTAACAGTTTTAATCACGTCCACCAGTTCATATCTGTTAAGTTTGTCCATTGCATCGCCAAAAGCACCAACTCCTGGTAATACAACATGGTCTGCTCGGTATATTTCTGATGAATCTCTTGTTACCAGAGTCTCCTCGCCCAAATACTGAAAGGCTTTCTCAACACTTTTTATATTACCTGCATCGTAATCAATTATTGCTACCATGAAATCAAATACCACTTTCTATTATGATATCGATGCCGGTAAGGTGCTTTGACCTTGGTCACAGAGTACCTACTATCTGCATAATGCGAACAGTATAATCATATTTCTTTTCTATATCGTTTATCTCTTCTGCATCCTCTACAGTCAATCCATACTCTGACATTAGCAACGATTCGATACTATCGTACACGGAATTGACTTCATTTTCAACAAGGAATTGTTCCGCATCAGCTGTAATATTACCATACTGAGCAATAGCTTTAAGCAGGGAATCAAGAGCTTCTTCTTCCATATGCATTGCTTTGTAGTTGTAATAACTGTCTAGATAATGCTGTGCCCAGGTTATTACTCTGGACTGATTATAAATAAGAGCCTGATCATCTGTAAGTGTCTTGCCATATAATAGTTTATAGCTTGTACTATAATCCTTGAGATAGTAAGCTGTTTCTGCTCTGCTGATAGCTATTCTTTCAGGCATTAACATTGCAGGCAGTGCAAATAATATTCCAAGGCTGACTGCAAAGATTGCTGATACTGCAACTTTCTTTGGCGCAATGGCCTTTTCAGGAACGCCAGGATCCTTAGGAGGCTTTGTCTTCTTTTCTTTCTTTGGCTTTGGCTCCTTTGGTTTCTTTTCTTTCTTTGGCTTTTCCTTCTTTGGCTTTTCTTTCTTTTCCTTCTTTTTTTTCTCTTTCTTCTTTTTGCCGCCCTCTGCTGCCAACTCGTCGAGTACCTGCTGATTGTCATCCGTCAGACTTGCAAGCTCGTCTACATCAGATTTTTCAATATCATCATCTTCACGAGTAAGTACATTTATCAGGTTTGCAAAAAATGCAAAGATAGGATTCAGTTTCTTCTTTTCGCCATCTTCTTCATCAGCTGAAGCCGCAGCTTTCTTTTTGCCCTTCTTTTTCTTTGGCTTTGGTTCTTCTTCCTCGCCTTCAAGCTCGTCTTCATCGAGAGCTATATCTTCCAAAGCTGGCAAACCAAGTTCATCCAGTTCACCATCTTCGTCTTCGCCCATATCATCAAGACCATCAAGGCCCTCAAGCTCAGCAGCATCCTCGCCACCTTCTAAATCCATTCCTGCTTCATCAAGAGAAATGTCATCAGATAGAGCCAAATCACCATCGTCAAGGCTTAGCTCAGGCTCGCCTTCTTCACCCTCGCCCATGTCATCAAGACTTATTTCGCCTTCATCATCAGCTCCGCCTTCGCTCTCGTCTGCAAGCGCACTTAGTATATCCTCGTGCATTGCTTCATCGCCTTCTTCATCAACTTCAAGTGAGCTTACATCATCAGTTGATAAAGTATTCATAATGGCATCAAGATCTGGCATCTCAGCAGAAGCTGGTGCTTCTGATTCTCCGCCTTCATCTTCAAGCGCCATATCATCAAGACTCAGTTCAGGTTCTTCGCCGCCTTCTTCATCCAAACTTATCTCTGGCATTTCTGAACCATCTTCGCTAATTGCATCGTCCAGGCTAATCTCTGCTTCCGGATTAGCCTCGCTTATTGATTCATCAAGGCTTTTTTCTCCTTCTGGATTATCTTCGCTTATTGCTTCATCAAGGCTTATTTCCGCCTCTGCATCATCTTGGCCTGCCTCAAGCTCTTTTGCCAAATCTGACAGATCCAGATTCTCGTCTTCACTTGCTGGAGCATTTGATGGAGCATCATCCATTTCAGAATCAGTTAAAGATTTCTCTACATCTTCATCTGAAATGCCCAGTGAATCCATTGCACTTTGAAGATCATCCAGTGACAAATCTGCGCCGGCTTCTGAATTAAGATCCAAATCCGCCAACGCCTCTGCTTGTGCCTCAGCTACTGCATCAAGGTCTTCAAGGGAAATGTCATCAGATATATTTATGTCACCTTCTGCTGTCACATCAGCACTGCCTGCATCCGGATTATCCTGCATATTATCAAGAAGATCTGTCAAAATCTCCTGCTTGGATTCATCTGCTGCCGTATCTGTTAGACTTCCATCATCATCAAGCCCTGACAATGCCTCGCTAAATCCATCATCATTCATTGATGCAACAGACATATCAGGAGTAGTCTCTTCTTCAAATACCGGCACTTCCGGCGCTACCTCTTCCAAAGCATCACCATCATCAACTACAAGTGGTTCTGTGAAACTCTCCTCCAATACACTGTCGTCAAGTATTGGTTCTGCTTCCTCGCCCGATGCCGGTTCTTCCATTGCAACATCAGGTGCATCCTCACTCATATTAATGTCATTTTCCATATTTATTTCTACATTGGCATTTTCTTCCAGAACAACCGGTTCTTCTGCCGGAATATCCTCTAGTACAGGCTCTTCTACTGGAGTCTCAATTACTGGTTCCTCGGCTGGAGCTTCTTCTGCTATTGGCTCTTCGATAGATATTTCTTCAATTGAAGGCTCCTCTACTGGAACTTCTTCTGCTATTGGCTCCTCGATAGATATCTCTTCAACTGCTGGTTCTTCGATTGGTGCTTCAGCGATTGGTTCTTCTATAGAAATCTCTTCAGCTGCTGGTTCTTCGATTGGAGTATCAATTGCTGGTTCTTCTATAGGAACTTCTTCTGCTATTGGTTCCTCAATTGAAACTTCTTCCGTTATTGGCTCTTCGATAGATATCTCTTCAGCCGCTGGTTCTTCTATAGAAATTTCTTCAACTGCAGGTTCTTCAATCTGATTCAGCGCTTCATTTATATCTACATTAATATCTTCAAGTCCTTCTAGACTTGGCTCTGACTCGTCTGCTGCAATTTCTTCCATAGGAGCTTCAATTGTCAGCTCTTCTACCGGGACATCTTCCAGTACTGGCTCTTCTATTGGAGTCTCGATTGTTGGCTCTTCTACTGGAAGTTCTTCTGTTATTGGCTCCTCGATAGATATCTCTTCAACTGCTGGTTCTTCGATTGGTGCTTCAGCGATTGATTCTTCTATAGAGATCTCTTCAG
>JAZRKG010000150.1:0-30954 GCA_045646185.1 Butyrivibrio sp. | reverse complement strand
TATAAACTTAAAAAGGACACGCATAATACGTGTCCTTTTCCATGTATGTTGAAAAACATATTATTAGATTTCATGAATCCAGCCTTCTGGAGCAGGTAGTTTGCCCATCTGGATACCTGTTAATGTATCGTAGAGCTTTTTAATTGTTGGGCCCATCTCTTCCATACCAGAAGCGAAGCAGATTTCCTTACCGTGATCATTGATCTTGCCAACAGGACTGATAACAGCAGCTGTACCGCAAAGACCCATTTCCTTGAATGAAGAAACCTCTTCAAGCTTAACAAATCTCTGTTCAACCTTCATGCCAAGAATGTTTTCAGCAACATAAACAATTGAACGACGTGTAATTGATGGAAGGATTGAATCTGAGTGAGACTTAGGAACTACTAATGTTCCGTTCTCATCTACAAAGATAATATTTGCTCCACCAGTCTCTTCAATGTAAGTTCTTGTAGCAGCATCAAGGTATACGTTTTCAGCAAAGCCTTCCTCATGAGCTGTAACAATTGCATGAAGACTCATTGCATAGTTAAGACCAGCCTTGATGTTACCTGTTCCGTGAGGTGCTGCTCTATCAAAATCAGAAATCTTAACAACGATTGGCTTTGCACCGCCCTTAAAATATGGACCAACAGGAGTAACAAAAATTCTAAACTGATATTCATCAGCTGGTTTAACACCGATAACATTGCCTGTAGCAAACATAACAGGTCTGATATAAAGTGTAGCGCCACTTCCGAAAGGTGGTACCCAGTCTTCATTGGCTTTAACAACCTTTTCTACAGCCTCAATAAATTTATCTTCTGGGAACTGAGGCATTTCAAGCCTTGCAGCACTATCAACCATACGCTTTGCATTTAAGTCAGGACGGAAGGTAACGATCTTGCCATCCTCTGTAGTATAAGCCTTTAAACCCTCAAAGCATTCCTGAGCATAGTGAAGAACTCCGGCATCTTCGCTCATAACGATGGTGGAATCTTCCACGATAGCGCCATCATCCCATTTACCATCTTTATAATTAGATACATATCTGTAATCTGTTTTGATGTAACTGAATCCAATATTGGACCAGTCAAGTTCTTTCTTACTCATACCTCTACAACTCCCTTTCAACTATCAAATTTAAATTATGTCACTTTAAAAGTTTAATGTTTTAAAGTGCCAATTAAAATATATTATAATTCTAAAAAAATCAGTGTCAAGAACAGAATCTACATTTTTCCCTATTATTTGCAATCTTCTTTTGGCTTTGCTTTCTTTTCTTTTACATTCAAAGCCTTCTTAATGGATGATTCCATCTCACCTGTATTAAACTTATTGCTGTCAGGATCTCCTATAATCTTCTTTTCACCATTCTCAATATAAGCTATATCTACATATTCTGTAGTACTGCCGCTTATATTTTTGACACCAAGAAAATGGTTTGTAACTCTTGCAACAAAAGCGTAAATACAAGCAAAAATAGGCACTCCGATAAGCCATCCTATTGGACCAAATATACTTCCAAAGAACATAATGGAGAAAATAACCCAAAAGCTCGATAATCCTGTTGAACTTCCAAGTATCTTAGGTCCAAGAATATTTCCATCAAATTGTTGAAGGACAATAACAAAGATCAAAAATACGAGAGCCTTTATAGGATTGATAAACACAAGTAAAACGCTTCCAAAAATAGCACCGATGTATGGACCAAAGAAAGGAATTACATTGGTGATACCAACTATTACAGATACAAGAACCGGAAATGGTATTTCCAGAATCAGCGATCCAAAATAGCAGATAAAACCTATGATAATTGAATCAATAATTTTACCCACAAAGAAATTGGTAAAGGTTCTGTGAATAAATCTAAAGGCGCCAACAATCTCATTGGCATACTGCTCTTCAAAAAAGGCATAAGCCATCTTTTTGCCTTGTCCGCAGAATACCTCTTTGGAATTAAGAAGATAGATAGCTACGATAATTCCCACAAAAATGTTAAAAAATGTCTGGACCACTAAAACAGCACTCTTGGAAACATATTTCATGATAACTGTCATATTTGGAACCAGCGTATTGTTGACAAAATTGGTCACATAGGTCTGAACAGTATTCAGTAAATCATTTATGGATGAAGAAACATTGTCATTGTTGGCCATGTATTGATCAACCAGATTATTGATATTCTGAACATATCCAGGAAAACTAGTGATAATTTCAGATATACTTCTTACAAGCTGAGGAACGATTATCCTTATAAGGCTATAAACTACCAAAAGTAGCACAATCATTGTGCATAAAACAGAAATATTTCTGATCTTCTTTTTAAGTTTAAGCCCCTGCTCTCCATCAAGACTCTTCCCGTATTTTTTACAAAGTGGGAAAAAGCATTTTTTTTCAAAAAAATTAAGAACTGGAAGCATTATGTAGGCAATAAGAACTCCCCATATAATTGACTTCATGCTGCTTAGTATGCCTTTGACAGCAGCAATTATGGTTCCGCCTTTAAAAATAATGTAGTAGGCAAGCATAGACGCAACTACAAGTAAAAATATTCCAAGTATACCGCTTATTTCTCTTTTGCCAAGCTTATATTTCATTAAGAGCCTCCAGTTTCATTGATAGTTATTCCATTAAGCCTTCAAGCTTATAGATAAGACTATCCAGGTATTCATTATCAAACTCCTCGATCTTACCCTCATCACACATTGATGCCAATGTAGGATTAAGTGGAATTCTGCCCAGAAGGTCAATTCCTTTAGAAGCTGCATAACTCTCAATATGGCTTTCGCCAAACATATAGATAGGTTCGCCACAATGAGGACATTCCATATAACTCATATTTTCAACAACGCCAAGAATAGGAATATTCATTCTTTGAGCCATATTGATTGCCTTTTCAACAATCATGGAAACAAGTTCCTGAGGTGTGGCTACTATGATTATTCCATCAACAGGCAATGACTGAAATACTGTCAGAGGTACATCTCCCGTTCCAGGAGGCATGTCAACAAACATATAGTCAACATCTCCCCATTTTACTTCGCTCCAAAACTGTTTTACAGTTCCAGCAATAACAGGTCCTCTCCATATTACAGGGTCAGTTTCATTATCAATAAGCATATTTAAAGACATAATCTTAGTGCCTTTTGGTGACTGAGCCGGTAAAATGCCTTCTTCATCAGCCTTCTTATATTTACCAATGCCAAACATTTTAGGAATAGATGGCCCGGTGATATCAGCGTCAAGAATAGCTGCGCTAAAGCCCTTCTTTTGCATACCGCAGGCAGATAAGCCTGTTACAAGGCTCTTACCTACACCGCCTTTACCACTAACAACTCCT
Source organism: Butyrivibrio sp. (assembly GCA_045646185.1). Lineage (GTDB taxonomy): Bacteria > Bacillota > Clostridia > Lachnospirales > Lachnospiraceae > Butyrivibrio. Next base: position 27,632 of record JAZRKG010000150.1, on the reverse strand, counting down.
ATTACCTTTTTTACATGAGAAAATTGAGGAAGTTCTACTTCAAATCCTTCCAATGCCATAATATTCAAATCTCCTTGCTACTTTTTAATTAATGATTATGATCTTTTAAATCAACAATATCCTTATCATCCTTAAGATAGGACTCAATAATATATCTTGGTCTTGCTTTTGTCTCAAGATAAATCTTGCCAATATACTCTCCTATGATTCCAAGAGAAATCATAATAAGGCCACCAATTGCCCAGACTGATAGAACCGTTGTAGTCCATCCGGCAATAGTTTTGCCACCGAAATATCTGATAAGACAATAAATCAAAACAACAATACTCACAAAGAATATGAAAAAACCAAGACCAGTAATCATCTTTATTGGCTGAGTACTTAAAGATGTAATACCTTCTGTTGCAAAGGCCAGCATCTTCTTCAGCGGGTACTTACTTTCTCCAGCAAATCTCTCAGCTCTTTCATAATAAACTACATCAGTAGGATATCCTATCATTGGTACAAGACCGCGCAGGAACAAATTAACTTCACCAAATTCAGAAAGTCCTTCTAATGCCCTTCTGCTAAGAAGTCTGTAATCAGCATGGTTATAGACTGTATTAGCTCCCATGCCGTTCATAAGCTTATAAAAGCTTTCAGCAGTAGCTTTTTTAAAAAAAGTATCTGTCTGTCTGCTGGATCTTACGCCATATACAACATCTATTCCAGAATGATATTTCTCAACCATTTCATCAATTGCATTTATATCATCCTGAAGGTCAGCATCAAGAGAAATTACCATATCTGCAATTGATTTAACGGTCATAAGTCCTGCTAAAAGTGCGTTCTGATGCCCTCTGTTTCGGCTTAAGTTTATTCCCTGAAAAATAGGATCCTCTTCATGAAGCGCAGAAATAATAGCCCAAGTATTATCTTTAGAACCATCATTAACAAAGACTATTCTGCTGTCGTCAGAAGCAAGTCCCTTGTTAATCAGCTCCTTTACCTTTTCTTTCAAACGTTTTGAGGTTTCTGGTAAAACCTCCTCTTCGTTGTAGCATGGCACGACGCAAAATAGTCTTTTTTCTCTCATTGTAAAATATGTCCTTAAATTATTATTTTAGGCAAATTACCCTGCAGAATTTATGTAATTGATAAGTCCTTCTGAATCAATTATTTTCTGCATAAATGGTGGGAATGCCTGTCCCTTAAATGTCTCACCGGTAGTCTCATCTGTGATGATACCAGTATCAAAATTTACACTAACAACATCGCCTGCTTTAATAGCTTTGGCTGCTTCAGGGCACTCAACTATAGGAAGCCCTATGTTGATGCTGTTCCTGTAAAATATACGTGCAAATGTTTCAGCAATTACGCAGCTCACGCCTGCAGCCTTGATAGCAATTGGCGCATGCTCTCTGGATGAACCGCATCCAAAGTTTTTATTGGCTACTATTATATCGCCTTTATTAACATTTTTCACAAAATCCTTATCAATATCTTCCATGCAATGGCTTGCAAGCTCTGCATGATCTGTTGTATTAAGATATCTGGCTGGAATAATAACGTCTGTATCAACGTTGTCGCCATATTTAAATACTGTACCTTTTGCTTCTTTCATAAGACAAGTATCCTCCTTATTATAAACCAAGTTCTGATGGTTGTGAAATCTTACCTGTAACCGCACTAGCTGCAGCAACTGCAGGAGATGCAAGATATATCTCTGAATCAATAGCACCCATGCGTCCGACAAAGTTTCTATTTGTGGTAGAAACGCACTTTTCACCAGAAGCAAGAATACCCATATAACCACCAAGACATGGTCCACATGTTGGAGTAGAAACAACAGCACCAGCCTCAATAAACTCTTTTAACAGACCTTCTTCCATAGCCTGAAGATAGATTTTCTGAGTTGCAGGAATAACAATACATCTCATTCCTGGAGCAATATGTCTGCCACTCAAAACTTCAGCAGCAATTCTAAGGTCATCAATTCTGCCGTTTGTACATGAGCCAATAACTACCTGATCGATAGCAATATCAGCAATATCATCAAAAGTATGAGTATTTTCAGGCAGATGTGGATATGAAACAGTTGGTGTAAGCTTAGATAGATCTATTGTATATTCCTCGTCATACTGAGCATCTTCATCAGCTTCATATATCTCAAATTTCTTATTTGACGCATGCTCTTTAAGGTAAGCAAGAGCGATATCATCTACAGGGAAGATACCGTTTTTGCCACCAGCTTCAATAGCCATATTGGCAACAGTAAATCTATCATCCATAGATAAGTTGTGAACGCCTTCACCAACAAATTCCATTGACTTATAAAGAGCGCCATCAACGCCTATCATACCGATTATATGCAAAATAAGGTCTTTACCACAAACCCACTTTGAAGGCTTTCCAATAAGATTAAATTTAATAGCTGAAGGCACCTTGAACCATGCCTTACCTGTAGCCATACCTGCGGCCATATCAGTTGAACCGACACCAGTAGAAAAAGCTCCTACAGCGCCATAGGTACAGGTATGTGAATCAGCACCGATAATAAGGTCACCTGCAACAGTCAGACCTTTTTCAGGTAAAAGAGCATGCTCAATACCCATCTGGCCTACTTCAAAATAGTTAGTGATCTTATTTTTTATTGCAAATTCCCTAACACATTTGCAATTTTCTGCTGATTTAATATCTTTATTTGGAACAAAGTGGTCAGGAACAAGGGCAATCTTGTCCTTATTAAATACTCCGTCTTTGTTAAACTTGCCCATTTCCTTTATAGCAACAGGACTAGTTATGTCATTACCCAGTACAAGATCCAGATCAGCCTCTATCAACTGACCTGCTTCAACATGATCCAGTCCTGCATGGGCCGCCAGAATCTTCTGGCTCATTGTCATTCCGCTCATAGTAATCTCCATCCTTATTTTTAATCAACTAAATATAAGTAAATATAACATAATGAACAAGACAAAAACACATAACAATTATAACAATTTTCTTGATGTATTTTAACATTTAATCTTCATAGGCTGTCTTTTTTCTATAAATGATCATATAAATAGCCACAAGGATTACTCCAAGGCATGAAAGAACCAGACCAGACTTAAAGCCAACCGGAGAATAGGTAACAACAATTTCATGAACTCCGCTTGGTACATCAATTGCCATAAGTCCATAATCCGCAGTGATAATCTCTGTTTCAACGCCATCAACTGTAGCAGTAAATCCAGCTGAATTTGGAACTGAGAAAAATACAAGGCTCTCTTTTTCAAGATCACTGGTGATTGCTGTAAAGCCATTAGTTGAAGTCTCAAAAGAGGTGCAGGAAGTCTGTCTTCTCTTGTAACATTCTGTAGCAAAATCAGGCTCAGTAACCTCTTCCACCATTTCATCAGCTGTAATCTCAGTCATAAGATAACCATATTTTTCAGCATCTTCATCACTTAAAATAATGGCCTTAACAAGATTTAGATCAGCCTTCTTTTTCTCAACAGTATCAAACTCAGATTCTGTAATGTAGTATTCAAAGGTAAATCCCATAGGGATAAAATTACTGTTTTCATAAATATCAAAGCCATTCTGGTTATCTATAAGGTAATATCCAGAGATTCCATCACCCTCTTCAAAAACGCCTTCTTTATTGATAATGGCATTTTCAAAATAATACTTTGTAGAAAGAAGTGCTCTAAGTCCAACTCTTGTTGTTGGAAGAGTTGTCTCTACTGTTCTCGTAAGACCTGCGCTGCCTTCAAGGAAATTAAATATTTCAGCAGGTACTGTACTTAAAAAGCAATGAACTGAAGAAATCCCCCAAACCATATCATAGTTGGTAGATGTAGAATCCGTTTCACCTCTGCAGAAATCACTAAAATCCACTTCAGGACTTGTGTTAAGCATCTGCTCTTCCCATTTTTCCTTACCATAGTCACTTACAAGTCTGCTTCCGTTATATAAAACAGTTGAGGTAGTAATAATAGAAGCAATCAGGGTAAAGGCAAATACAACCTTATCTCTGCCAATAAAGTATTCAATATATTTATTTTCTTTGATAAACGGAATTTTTACTCTGTGCTTTCCGTTTTTAAATAAGAAGGTTACAACAATGAGCATAATGCACATAATTGCAGTGCTGATGATTGCAGGCCAGAGATACTTCTGATTTGCAGACTTATAGATGTACTCAAAGGTGCCATCATCCTGCTTTTCAGGTATAAATGCAACCGCAAGCATAGCCATAAAGCTAAGAGTAGTAACCAAAGCTCCAAGTTTAAGTTGCTCGCTTCTGCCCCTTTCAACTACCTGTACGGTCATCATAGCCATAAACAATATTGGCATATAGAACCATCTTGCATAATAGTTGGTATTAAACATTGAGAACATTGCATTCAAAAATGGTATTGCAGCGAAAATCATGCAAAGAGTAATTAAAGTCTTCTCCCAGTCTGCTTTCTTTTTGTGCATAAGGAAGTATGCCACAACTCCGGAAATTCCAAACATAGGCATATATATACCAAGAGAAGCATTTTTTACATCAGATACATAAAACAATGTGCCCTTGCCAATAATATCCGGAATCATAACAGCACTCTTATATATATCCCATATAAGCTTTTCACTGGAATAAATAAGAGTATCATAACCATTTAAATAATTATCCAGTCTCGTATTGCCAGAAAGAGCAAGAACAGCCTGAACAATAAATACACCTGCAATCAGAACGCCGTTAATACCACCAATAAGCGCTCTCAAGAACATCCTCAGAACAACCTGTGGTCTGTTGCCCCTTGTGTATCTAACAAGAAAATAGATTATAAGGAATATAACCTGGCCAAAGAAAAAGTAATAATTGATAACACAGCATACTGTTACCATGATTACGAAAGATACATACTTTTTACCGCCCAGGATTGTATGATAATGATCCTTGTGATGATCAATATCCATAAGCTCTTCAAAACAATGCAACATCAATGGAAAAAAAGCTACCGCATCCGTAAAGTGATTAAATACTATATTGATAGCATTGAATCCTGAAAATGCATATAATAAAGCACCTGTAAGTGCGCTGATATCTCTTTTAACATGTTTTCTAAGGAAAATATATGCTGTAAGTGTTGCTGTAGCATATTTAAGCGCCATGATAAACGGCATCATATAAGGGATCCACTCTTCCGGAAAAGGAACTGTGATCCAAAAGAAAGGGCTTCCCATCAGATAAAAAGCAAAGGAACCTAAAAGTGAACCGCCAAGATCCACATTCCAATTCCATAAAAGCTCGCCATTTCTAATAGCTCTATGTGCCAGCATATAAAAAGGAATCTGCTGAACGTTATAATCACCATAAAGGAAAAATGGAAGGCCTCGGGAAATAAGATATGGGAGAACTGAAAGAAAATACATCAAAAAACCCATGGCAAATATATTAAAATATTTTCCGAACTTTTTCATAATAAAAACACTCCATAATAGATAAAAGAATAAAAGGGTGCCTTCAAAGACACCCTTTTAATGATATGCTTATTTAGTATTTTTTTCAACATATTAGTTGTTAATGAGCTTATCACTTTCATTGTTCCAGCTGTAGAGCTTTCTGATCTCAGCACCAACTTTTTCTGATGGATGCTCAGCTGCAAGCTTTCTCATAGCCTGGAAGTGAACCTGTCCGCCAGCTTCAGACATATCAAGAAGGAATTCCTTAGCGAATGTTCCATCCTGGATATCAGAAAGGATCTTCTTCATTGTCTTCTTTGTTTCTTCTGTAACAAGCTTAGGACCTGTGATGTAATCGCCATACTCAGCTGTATTAGAGATTGAATATCTCATTCCTGCAAAGCCTGACTGATAGATAAGGTCAACGATCAGCTTCATTTCGTGTACGCACTCAAAGTATGCGTTTCTTGGATCATAACCAGCCTCAACAAGAGTCTCGAAACCAGCCTGCATAAGAGCACAAACACCACCACAAAGAACTGCCTGCTCACCAAAGAGGTCTGTCTCAGTCTCTGTTCTGAATGTTGTCTCAAGAATACCAGCACGTGAACCACCGATACCAGCACCATAAGCAAGTGCAAGATCAAGAGCCTTACCTGTAGCATCCTGATATACAGCTACAAGACAAGGTGTTCCCTTACCAGCCTGATACTCAGAACGAACTGTATGTCCAGGAGCCTTAGGAGCGATCATTGTTACATCTACATCCTTAGGTGGCTGAATAAGACCAAAGTGAATGTTGAAGCCATGAGCGAACATAAGCATGTTACCTGGCTGAAGGTTTGGCTCGATGTCTTCCTTGTACATCTTTGCCTGCTTCTCATCATTGATAAGAATCATGATGATATCAGCCTTCTTAGCAGCTTCTGCTGTGTTATATACTGTAAGTCCCTGTGCCTCAGCCTTAGCCTTAGACTTAGAACCTTCGTACAAACCAATAATAACGTTTGCACCTGACTCTTTAAGGTTAAGAGCATGTGCATGACCCTGGCTACCATAACCAATAATAGCTATTGTCTTACCTTCCAATAATGAAAGATTGCAATCTTCCTGATAGAAAATTCTTGCTTCCTGTGACATTGATTTTTCCTCCGTATAAATTATTGAATTTAGTTATAGAAAACGAATCATATTCGTTTAGTATCATTCATTAAAAATAAAGAACGTTGTCAATTCCTCTTCCAAGTCCTGCAATACCTGTTCTTGCAAGTTCAAGTATTTCATAGCCCTCAAGCAGTTTTAAAAATGCATCAATCTTGGACTGATTTCCAGTAATCTCAATAATGAGACTTTCAGGAGCTACATCTATAATATTTCCTCTGAAAATATCAGCAACAGAAATAATACTCTGTCTCTGCTCTGCTGATGCTCTTACTTTAACAAGTGCAAGCTCTCTGTATACGCTTTCCTCAGGCTTAAGTTCATGAATATCTCTGATATCGACAAGCTTGGAAACCTGCTTCTCAATCTGATCAAGAATCTCATCGTCACCACTTGTTACAATTGTGATTCTTGTAAATCTTGGATCTGCAGTAACTCCGGCTGTGATAGATTCGATATTGTATCCCCTTCTGGAAAACAATCCTGATATCCTACTCAAAACACCTGCAGTATTATCAACTAATAACTGAAAAACTTTCTTTTGCATGTATCAAACCCTCTATTATTCAATATTCTTTAGCGGTTTAAAGTGTAAAATCATAATAGCTGTCATTAAATGTTTAAAGGGCTATTTTTTAATGATTTAGACACATTATATACATCAATTTCACATAAGTCAACAGAATTTTCTTTGCCACTTTAATATTTTATATTACTAAAGTGTCCCGATTCTTTCAAAAATCATCTAGACTGCACATTTTCATTGCATTTCGTAAGAGCAACAGTTCCTGTACGAGCTATTTCTACAATACTCACACTCTTAAGCATGCTGATAAACAGTTCAATTCTTTCTGTAGTATCACAAATCTGAATCATCATGAGATTTTTAGACATGTCAACTATCTGAGCATGCATGATCTCACAATTTTCCATAATATCTCTTCTGTTTTCTTTATTATATTTAACCTTTATGAGCATAAGTTCTCTGTTTATGGACGTACTCTCTTTAAAGGTTTTAACCTTAATAACATCAAGCTTTTTATTGAGCTGCTTTTCAATCTGCTCAATTGTTCTCTCATCACCACTGCTGACAATAGTCATACAGGACACAGCTTTATCTGCTGTTTCACCAACAACAAGAGAATCAATATTAAAGTTTCTTCTTGAAAACAGACCTGCAACCTTACAAAGTACACCAGCTCTGTTTTCTACCAGTACTGAATAAATTCTTTTCATAATAGGCCTCCCTTAATACTTTGCAAGATACATAGGATCAACATCAACTTCAAGAATGGATGATTTCTTATCTGTCAAAAATTCAATGATTGTCTTATCCATTCCAACACTATCTGCTATCTGGAAATAGCTCATATCATATGCCTGTGAAAGCAGGCAAAGATCCGGGTCACCATCAAGCTTTACCATTGTATATTTATCCTTGTATGAGAAATGCTGATATTCTCTAACCATTCCAAGGAAACCATTTTTCAAAACAATAATCTTAAGAGTAACATTCTGACTTCTTGCAGTAGCCAGTTCCATCATAGACATTTGGAAGGAACCATCACCACATACAGCAACAACCTGTCTGTCAGGAGCTGCCATTTTGGCACCCATTGCAGCAGGGATTGAATATCCCATGGTTCCCATACCACCAGAAGTTAAGAACCTTCCATCTCTAACTTTAAAATATTCACAACTCCAGATCTGATTCTGTCCAACGTCTGCAACATAAATCGCATCATCATCAAGTATTCTTGAAAGCTGTTCTATGAAGTCCTTAGGGCTTACCATATCAGGCTGAGCTGTCTGAGAGTTTCTACCCATTTCAGAACGATATTTGTTTAAAAGCTGAAGCCATTCCTGATGTTTTCCTTCAAATTCCTGTTTTAATATTTCCTCAAAAATATGCTTGATGTCACCAACCAGAGGAATTGTAGGACCAACGTTTTTACCAATTTCAGCAGGATCTACATCAATATGGACCATAACTTTATTTTCAGTAATAAGGTCTGGCCTGTTAACTGCTCTATCCGCAACTCTTGCGCCTACCATCAAAAGAAGATCAGATTCATTAAGTGCCCTGTTTGCAAATGGTCTGCCATTATTACCAACCATTCCAAAATACAAAGGATCTTCGGAAGGCATAACACCAATGCCCATCATTGTTGAAACAACAGGAATCTGATATTTACGGACAAATTCTCTTATTTCAGAAACCGCACCGCTTAAGTGAACGCCACCGCCAACACAAATAATTGGTTTTTTGCTGTGCTCAAGCTCTTTGATAACCTTTCTGATCTGAACAATATTGCCGTTTACTGTTGGCTTATAGGTTCTCATTTTGATAGTCTCAGGATATGAGAATTTACCAACCTCCTGAAGCTGAACGTCTATTGGAATATCAATAAGAACAGGACCTTTTCTGCCTGTAGAAGCAATATAAAAGGCCTCTTTGAATACTCTTGGAATATCCTCTGCATCACGTATCAGATAGCTGTATTTAACAAAAGACTCTACAGCACCGGTAATATCAGCCTCCTGGAAAACATCACTACCAATCATGTCACTGTTTACCTGGCCAGTAATACATACAAGAGGAATAGAATCTGCATAAGCTGTTGCAATACCCGTAATAAGATTTGTTGCACCAGGACCAGATGTAACTGCACACACACCAACTCTTCCACTTATTCGTGCATAACCGCTGGCAGCATGAGCAGCACTTTGTTCTGTACGAATAAGAACGCTCTTTATGTCAGAATCCTCCAAACTATTATAAAAAGGGCAAATTGCCACGCCCGGATAACCATATACATACTCTGTCTTTTCTTCAATAAGACACTTTACTATCGCATCTGCTCCGTTCATACAAAACCTCCCAGTTTAATCTATTTCCAATATTTTTTTAACAACTCTGACTGCATCTGCCGCATCAGAGGAATAACCATCTGCTCCGATTTCATCTGCATAATCCGGAGTAACAACTGCTCCGCCAATAATAATTTTTGCAGGCACCTTCTTTTCATGAGCCAGATCGACGACATTTTTCATTTCCTTCATTGTTGTCGTCATTAGGGCTGAAAGAGCAATAATACTTGCATTATTATCAACAGCTGCTTTTATTATATCCTCTTTTGGCACATCTTTTCCAAGGTCAATAACATTAAAACCATAATTCTTTAGCATCAGAGCAACAAGATTTTTACCTATATCATGGATATCACCATGAACTGTAGCTATGACAATTGATGGCATTTCTTTGGCACCAGAACTTTCTGACTCCATAAGCGGCTCTAGAAAGCTAATTGACATCTTCATTGCTTCAGCACCAGAAATTAGCTGTGGCAGGAAAAAGGTTCCTTTATCGTATTTATCACCAACATCATTGATAGCTGGCATAAGAACCTTCCCAAGAATATCTGAAGGATCATGCCCCATATCTACAGCCTGTTTTGTATCTTTAACTATATTTCTCTTATTTCCTGTCAAAACATCCTGATAGATCACATCAAGAATATCAACTGCAGATTCCTTGCCACCTGCTTTGGACTCCATAGAACCTGCAGGAGCTGCGGTATTATCAGCTGAATATCTCTGCATTCTTTCAATATATCTGATATCAGCAGTCTCTTTATTTCTAAGTAAATCAGAAGCAAAGGCACTGTTTACCAAAAGCTCCTGAGAAGGATTGGCTATGGCCATGGTAAGACCTTTTGAGATAGCCATGGTAAGGAAAGCTGAATTTATATATTTTCTCTCCGGAAGACCAAAAGAAATGTTTGAAAGTCCACAAATCGTAGCAAAATCATTGTTGTAGCAATAATCTATTGTGGAGAGCGTACTAAGGGCAGCATCCTTTTGAGCACCGACAGTTGCCACAAGTCCGTCAACAATAATATCCTGCTTGTTTAAACCATATTCACAGGCCAGCTTATATAAATTTTCAATATTCGCAATTTTTTCTTCGTTATTTTTTGGAAGTCCGTCAGGATTAACAGGAAGGAGAATAAACATCGCCCCATACTTTTTGGCTAGAGGCAAAAACCTCTCCGCTTTTCCTTTTTCCAGAGAAATTGAATTTATAAGAGCTCTTCCCGGATAAATACGAAGTGCTGCTTCCATAACATCAGCATTACTTGAATCAAGACAAAGCGGAAGTGAGGTCAAAGCAGTAACCTCATCCAGTACTTTAAGCATCATGTCATGCTCATCTATACCACTCATACCCACATTCACATCGAGAATAGCGGCACCATCGGCTTCCTGCTGAGTGGCAAAATCGCATACCATATCAAGGTTACCTTCACGAAGCTGTGCCTGAAGCTTCTTTTTACCTGTAGGATTGATTCTCTCACCAACTATCATAAAAGGATCATCTAAATAAAAAACAAGATTACTTCGCTCTGAAGAAAGATATCTGGCCTTTGGATCCTTGCGTTTTCCTTCATTCAGGATATTATGATCAACTTCCCCTAAAGCTTTACCACCATAAGCATCATGAATGCCTTTTATATATTCAGGAGTTGTTCCACAGCAGCCACCTACAATACTTGCACCGCATTTAATAAGATCACCGATACCATCTGTAAACTCTTCACTTCCCATATCATATTCAGTACTGCCATCTGCTCCAACAGATGGCAGGCCTGCATTTGGCTTTGCAATAACCGGTATGCTTGTAACCTTTGTAATAGCGCTGATGATCTCGCACATTTTGTCCGGACCTGTTGAACAGTTTGCTCCTATAGCATCTGCTCCAAGAGCTTCAAGACAAATTGCTGCTGAAGCTGCATCTGTGCCATAAAGTGTTCTTCCATCAGATTCAAAGGTAAGTGTAACCATAATAGGAAGCTTTGTAACCTCACCGGCAGCTATCATGGCAGCACGGCATTCCTGAAGGCTCATCATAGTTTCGATTACAATAAGATCAGCCCCAGCTCTGTCTAATACACCAATCTGTTCTTTGTATACATCAATAAGTTCTTCAAAATCCAGGTCCCCAACTGGTTTTAACTGTCTTCCGGTCATGGTAACATCTCCAGCTACAAGAGCTTTTCCATCCACAGCCTTTTTTGACAGCTTAACAAGCTCTGTATTTATCTCATCCAGTCTGTCCTGAAGTCCATAATCAGCAAGTTTAATTCTGTTACCAGTAAAGGTCGGAGCATAAACAATATCACTTCCCGCCTCAGCATAAGCCTTTTGCAAATCAAAAAGGACGTCAGGATGCTCCAGAATCCAGTTTTCCGGGCAAACTCCTGCAGGCATTCCAGCCTTAAATAGGTTTGACCCGGTAGCCCCGTCCAAGAAAACAATACGATCATTGATAAATTCTCTAAATTCCTGCTTAGTCATTAAAAACCTATACTTCCTTACTTTAAATTATTAAACAATCTTGTTTCATGCTAACACAATTATGCTCAAACTACAATTGAATAAACCTTTGCTATATGATAAATTTATAAGTAGCGACATTTTAGGGGATGTGCAATTGCAAAAACTGGGAGGATGAAAATTGAATACTAATAAAAGACCAATCACTAGCATGATTGTCATCTCGCTGATCTTAACAATTATTTTGGCCTTATCCGGTTGTGGCAAAGAAACAACTGAGCTCGATACTTATAAGAGTAATATGGAAACATTCTTTACAACAATTTCCACTCTTAATAATAATATAAATTCTATTGATGCAACATCAGAAAATGCCAACGAACAGCTTCTTGGTTACCTTGATGAAATGAATGAAGCCTTTCAGACCATGGCTTCCTATGAAATTCCAGAAGAGTTTTCCTCAATAGAATCTCTGGCAACTGAATCTGCAGAATACATGGAAAAAGCAGTTAGTACTTATCATCTTGCTTATGATGATGTCTACGATGAATCTAGTGAACAACTTGCAGAGCAATATTATCAAAGAGCCAACAGTCGTATTCAGTACATTATTCAGATATTCCACGGTGAAGTTCCTTCAGGTGAAGGCGTATCCGTAACCACAGAAGATACATATCATCTAAATTCAATTGATCCAAATGGTGATGATTCATCAAGTGAAGAAATATCGCAGTAATTTTTAGTATCAAAAATGACCTCTCGAAGCTTCGAGAGGTCATTTCTATATAAGCTTATTCACTTATGAAATAAATATCACTAATAATAATTGATATATTCTTAGAGCTGTATTCATCTGATGGAGCAGCTATAAATAATATTTCTCCAGCATCTGTAACATCAACAACTCTTGTCTGGGACTTCGATGTTTTAGAAATTGTCTTTATGGAATCATAATAGTTGTAATCTTCATCAATTATTGCAAAGGTTACACTTCCTGAATATTCAGGATCTTCATCATCATAAACAGATATTGTATATGACATTGAAGTGTAATCTCCGCCCAGATCAATAATAAACATAGCATCATCGTTTTCAAGATCTGATGGTGAAAGAACTATTGTATTTCCGCCAACATATTCCTCACCAAATACATCTACAACATACTTATTCTCTGGGACAAAATATGTCTCTGCACCCCAATATGTGCAATCAAGCTCTGAAACCCCTGTAATCCAATCATCACCATGAGTAGCAAGATATTCCTGAAGCTTTGTACTTTCTGGTGCTATATCAGCTGCAGCTTCAAGCAGATCCTTAGCTGCTGCATAATAGCCATTGGCAACAAAGCTATCCATAGTTGTAAGAACAAGGTCTTCAAACTCTGTTATCTTCTCATCTCTAAGGTCCTTAAGTCCCTGCATGTCGGCATGATTTTTGATGGCCTCATCAATAATATCAAATGCTGCAGAATAACCTTCATAGTTAGCAATTGCTGTGTCAAACTCATCTCCTATGCATGAAACATAAGAATCAATGGCTGTAGCAAGCTTATCCTGAGCATCAGACTTCATATCGTCTGGAAGATATTCAAGCGCTGTATTGATATCATCAATTACATCTTCGTAATCATCGGCAGAATCAGCATCATCAAGACTGTCCTGAAAGCTTGAAGCAAGCTTTGTTGCAGCATCATTAAGCTTGGTCTGAGCATCGGCATAGTTTATGTAATTCTCATCAACAAGGACATACTGGCTAATAGCCTCAGCATAATTACCACCTGCGTATGCCAACTGAGCTGCAGCATATGCTGTCTTGGAATTCTCATTGGTATTAACAGCTGTATAAACATCAGATGCCAGAGTACTAAGCTCTTCATCATTCATATCCTTAATAGCCTGCAGATTTGCAAGAGCTGTATTTCCTGTGATGGTTTCAGTATCATACGCGCTCTTTACTTCTGAAACATAATCTGTAAGAAGTGGATCAGCTATCATCTTCTGTAATGAACTGTCTGCTGCTCGGTTATTATATTCATCTGTAGCAGCAGTATACTGTGCCTGTCTTAAATAATTAACTGATTTAACACCTGCTGAAGTAAAATAAAATGCTGTTCCTACACCGCAAAACGCAATGATAAGAGCCATAACAACAGCTAAAACCTTTAAAGCTGTATGTTTCTTTTTAGGCTTTGCAGCCTGAACAGGCGGTGCCTGATATGGCATATTATTATTTGCAAACTGATTATTGTTTGTATATTGGTTATTATTTGAATTCTGATTACTATTTTGAGAATACTGCTGTGATCCTGAATACTGAATCTGTGGACTAACCGGCTGCTGGTTTGCAGTCTGCTGAACATTTTGAGATGCTGCCGGCTGTTCTATCTTATTTCCGCAGTTAGTGCAAAATTTACACTGATCTGCTATTTCTTTACCACAATTAGGACAAATCATTTTGAATTTCCCTCCATAAAACTTTTTTCATAGCTTTTAACGATATTGATTATAACATAAAAAAATAACTCTCTGAACATAGAATTCAGAGAGTTATAATCTTATATTTTGCTATTTGACATTAAATAATCAGAACTTACCAGCTTTTGCAGCCTCTTCGATTGAAACAGCAAGTGATACTGTAGCACCAACCATAGGGTTGTTACCCATACCGATAAGACCCATCATTTCAACGTGAGCAGGAACAGATGATGAACCAGCAAACTGAGCATCAGAGTGCATACGTCCAAGAGTATCTGTCATACCATATGAAGCAGGACCTGCAGCCATGTTATCTGGGTGAAGTGTACGTCCTGTACCACCACCAGAAGCTACTGAGAAGTACTTCTTGCCTTCTTCAAGTCTCTCCTTCTTGTATGTACCTGCAACTGGGTGCTGGAATCTTGTTGGGTTTGTTGAGTTACCTGTGATAGATACATCAACATTCTCATGCCACATGATCTTAACACCTTCACGTACATCGTTAGCGCCATAGCACTTAACCTTTGCACGATCACCTGTTGAATAAGGTGTCTCAGATACGATCTTAAGTGTATCTGTATGATAATCCATCTCTGTCTCTACGAATGTGAATCCGTTGATACGAGAAATGATCTTAGCAGCGTCTTTTCCAAGACCATTAAGAATAACTCTTAAAGGTTTCTGACGTACTCTGTTTGCCTTTGTAGCGATACCGATAGCACCCTCAGCTGCTGCAAATGACTCGTGACCAGCAAGGAATGCGAAACACTCTGTATCCTCTTCAAGAAGCATCTTACCAAGGTTACCATGTCCAAGACCAACCTTACGCTGATCAGCAACAGAACCTGGGATACAGAAAGCCTGAAGGCCTTCACCGATTGCTGCTGCAGCATCAGAAGCCTTACGGCAATCCTTCTTGATAGCGATAGCTGCACCTACTGTGTAAGCCCAGCAAGCATTTTCAAAACAAATAGGCTGAACGCCCTTTACAAGATCATATACATTTAAGCCAGCATCTTCTGTGATCTTCTTAGCTTCTTCGACAGAAGCGATGCCATAGCTCTTTAATACTTCGTTAATTTTATCAATACGTCTTTCGTATGATTCAAATAAAGCCATATTATGCCTCCTAATTATTTATAAAAATAAGATTGTATTATTCTTTACGAGGATCAATGAATTTAACAGCGTCATCAATACGACCATACTGACCCTTAGCTTTTTCATAAGCTGTGTTAGCATCGTCGCCAGCCTTGATGAAGTCTTCCATCTTACCAAAGTTTACAAACTTGTAACCGATGATGTTGTCGTCCTTATCAAGACCAAGCTCTGTAATATAACCATCTGTCATTTCAAGGTATCTAGGTCCCTTTTCAAGAGTTGAGTAGATTGTACCAACCTGTGAACGGAATCCCTTACCAAGATCTTCAAGTCCTGCACCAACTGCAAGACCATCCTCTGAGAATGCAGACTGTGAACGTCCGTATACAATCTGGAGGAATAACTCTCTCATAGCTGTATTGATAGCGTCGCATACAAGGTCTGTATTTAAAGCTTCAAGAACAGTAAGGCCAGGAAGAATCTCACCAGCCATAGCAGCTGACTGAGTCATACCTGAACATCCGATTGTCTCAACAAGAGCCTCCTGGATGATACCTTCCTTTACGTTAAGAGACAACTTACAGCAACCCTGCTGAGGTGCACACCAACCAATACCATGTGTGAAACCTGAAATGTCCTTAACTTCTTTAGCCTGTACCCACTTTGCTTCTTCAGGAATAGGTGCAGCGCCATGATGCACATCCTGATGAACCTTGCACATATCTTCGACTTTCTTTGTGTAAATCATGTGAAATCTCCTTTCGTGTATATGAAGTAATATACATTACTACCTGAATTAAGATGCAGAAGATAATTATTGTCAATGAAGTGCCACCTTCAAATGTTTTAATGTCTTGCCACATAAAAACTCATCAACTGCAATAGCCTGTCATAGAAAAACATGCCTTTATTATTTTTACACAATAACTATAAAAAATCTAGTCTTTACGTTAAAAAAATATCAATAGTTAATAAATCTTTTATTATTCTTCTGTTTTTCTGACAATATTGTCCTTATCTTTATAAATATGACGGCCAGGAACACAGCCACGAACACTAGATAATGGATAAACATTACTTTCCGGACCAATAACTGTTCCAGGATTAAGAACGCTGCCACAGCCAACTTCTACGTTATCACCAAGCATTGCTCCAATCTTTTTAAGTCCTGTTTCCACAAAGTCCTCTTTGCCATTCTTGATCACAACAAGCTTTTTATCAGACTTAACATTAGAAGTAATTGAGCCTGCTCCCATGTGGGACTTAAAGCCGAGAATAGAATCGCCAACATAGTTATAATGTGGCACCTGAACCTTATTAAACAAAATTACATTTTTAAGCTCTGTTGAATTACCAACTACAGCGCCTTTACCGACAATAGCATTGCCTCTGATAAATGCACACTGTCTGACTTCAGCATCTTCATCAATGATACATGGTCCTGCAATATAAGCAGAATCAAATACAGTAGCTGACTTAGCAATCCAGACATCATCTCCTCTTTTTTCGAACTTATCAGCTGGAAGCTTTTTACCAAGCTCTAATATATAATCATGGATCTTTGGCAAAACCTCCCATGGATATTTAGCGCTCTCAAGCAGATCTGACGCAATAGTTTCGTCAAGATTGTACATTTTTTCAATAGAATACTCTTCCATGGTAATACTCCTTTCCCAAGTCAAGGCTGTAATAAACAGCCTATTCATAATAAGCCTTTTTTAGTCAAAGTTAAATACAATTTTATTAGTTTCATCCAAAACAAGCTTTGCAGAAAACTCAGAACCCTTTTTACTTATGAAGCCTTCCAGCTTATCTGTTGATTTATCCTTTAACAGTTTTATAACCTGTTCTTCGTCAAGTTCCTTACCAGCAATCTTGCCAATAAAGAATTTACAGTTCTTTTCGTTTTCACTCTCTTCTTTTGAATAGTTTGAACACCTGTAGCCAAGGTGACCTTTGACAATATCGCCGCCGCATACAGGACACTTAACTTCTTCAAGAACCTTGTTTTCAGGCTCATCAAAGACAAATTTCAGGCCGTTAATTTTGCCCTCTTCATCCTTATTAAGAGCAATCCTTGCATCAAATTTCTTTCCGCTTTTAGCCTTAAAGCCTGATATTTTAGGCGTAACACCTGTCAGCACCAGTTCTTTTACATTCGCTTCAGAAAGATTAACCCCAGCCATCTTGCCAATGGAAAACTTACAGCTCTCAGGATTATCCCTGCTGTAGTTTTTACAACCATAGCCAAAAGAGGTCTTTACAATTTCTCCGCCGCAAAGCGGGCATACAGCATTTTTAACAACCTTAGCCTCTACCTTATCAAAATCAAATGTAATCTCAGATTTACCTTCTTCATTTTTCTTTAGAACAAGGCAGGCGTCAAATTTCTTTCCGCTTTTCCCTTTAAAGCCGCGAATAGTCTTAGTCTCACCATTTGTCAAAAGCTCTCTCACATTGCTTTCAGAAAGCTCTTTGCCGGCAATCTTACCAATTGCAAACTTACAGCTCTCAGGATCATTTGCGTTAAAGTTGGCGCAACCATAGCCAAAAGACTTTCTCATGATTCCACCGCCACAGTCAGGACATTTCATTCCTTCAAGCGGATCCTGAGTTACTCCGTCAAAATCAAAGCCAATTTGAACTTTTCCCTCTTCATCCTTTGTTAAGACAAGGGCAGCCTTAAATTTATTTTTGGTCTTGGATACAAAACCTTCCAGGACTTTAGTTTTACCATTGACAATCAGGTCTCTGAAATCCTCTTCCTCAAGAGTTTTACCTGCAATGGCTCCAACATTGAATTTACACTGTTTCTCTTCATTCCAGTAATTACTGCATCCATAGCCAAAAGAGGTTGTGGTCAGCTCACCTCCGCAGGCAGGGCACTTTATGCCAAGCTTTTTCCTGGTTGCCAGACCCTTGGATTCCTTACCGGTAAAGCAGTTGATTCTGTCCGCAATCTGATGCGTCATATCAGCACCAATCATGGAGACAGTTTCTTTATTTATATACTGTTCAAGCTTTTGGCGGTAATCCTCAAACTCAACAGTTCCATTTACAATTCCTTCAAGTCCTTTTTCCCAGGATGCTGTCATCTGTGGATTAAGGAGATTTGGGATATTAAGATATACAACCTCGTAGATCATCTCTCCAAGGTTTTGCGGAGTAATAATCTGAGTCTTGCTATTTTGATTTAAATAACCTATTCTGACAAGCTTTTCAAGAATTTCACCTCTGGTAGCTGAGGTTCCAATACCAGAATTCTTTATCTGAGCCCTAAGTTCTTCGTCCTCTATAAGATTTCCGGCGTTTTCCATTGCCAGAATAAGACTTCCCGAAGTATATCTCTTTGGAGGTGAAGTCTTGCTATCCTTGATTTCATAACCAGTTACTTTTACCATATCTCCCATCTGCAATCTGGAAATCGCTTCAAGAATATCCTGCTTGGAATTGGATTCCTCGTTTTCTTCATTTTCTGCCCCTGCTGACTTTGGAATACCTGAAACCTCCATATAGCCAGGACTTTTAAGCACTTTAGAAGACATGTTAAAGGTTTCATTGTCAACCACAAAGGTTGCCTTGGCAGTTGCATATTCTGCAGGAGGATAAAAAATAGCCAGAAATCTTTTTACTATAAGCTCATATACACTCCTCTGAAGGTCAGTAAGCTTATCGACTCCGGCAAACTGCCCTGTAGGAATGATCGCATAGTGGTCTGTAACTTTGGAATCATCTGTGTACTGAGTCTTTTCAATACCCTTGTGAAGGTTGTTATCAAGAATATGATTAACGTATTTGGACGTTTTATCATAGCCCTTTAATTTATACAGATTCTTGCCAATTTCTTTTGCTACAGCTGTTGTCAGTACTCTTGCATCAGTTCTTGGATATGTAGTAAATTTCTTTTCATAAAGCTCCTGCGCCACCTGCAAGGTTTCAGCAGGGCTTATTTTAAAGATTTTCGAACACTCTGACTGAAGTTCTGCAAGATTAAACAGGAAAGGAGCTTTCTTTTTGGAGGTTCCCTTTTCAACATTAGTAACCTCAGCTTCCCTACCATTAAGCCTGTCAATCAGCTCCTGTGCATCCTTCTTTTCCTTAAAACCATTATCCTTGTACAAAGCAGGAGTCTGGAAATAAGGAGACTTCTCATTTACCTTCCATTCAGCCTTGATCCCTGCATCTGTAAAGGAACCAGAAACCTTGTAAAAATCAGTTTCTATAAAATCTCTGATTTCTCTTTCCCTGTTAACGACCATTCCCAGAACGCAGGTCATAACTCGTCCTATCGCAATGGCTGTATAGGATTTGGTAGCTGCAGCATCATTTATCAGCTTGCCATACTTTACAGATAATACTCTGGAAAAATTGATTCCAAGAGCATAATCTTCTATTGTCCTCATGATTCCTGACTTACCAAGCTTGTCATATTCAGACATAGCCTTAGCTTCAGCAATACCTCTTTTAATCTCTTCATCAGTCTGCGAATCAATCCAGACACGAAGCTCTGTCATGCCTTCACGTACACCACCATAATTTCTGATATTTTCTTCAATTGTCTGTCCTTCTTTTCCTGAGTCTCCTGCCCAGTAAACAGTATCAATATCTTCCCTGTGAAGCAGCCTGTTAACAAGCTCGTACTGGTCCTTGGATTTATCGATTACCCCATATTTGTAATCCTTTGGCAAAAAAGGCAGATCCTCAAGGTTCCATTTCTTATATTTAATGTCATATTCCTCTGGATAAACCATTTCCACCAGGTGTCCAAAGCACCAGGAAATAACGTATTCATTGTTTTCAATAAATCCGTTGCCATTGCCTGAGACATTTAAGACTCTGGCAAAATCTCTGGCAACAGATGGTTTCTCAGTTATAATTAATTTCTTACCCATGTATCAATGTATTTAATTCTATCAGCCTTATACTTCTGTCACTGGCAGCTTTGTTTTGTAGTCTTAAATCAAAGCCCAATGAAGAGAACAGATAGAAGTAATCCCCCTTTAGTTTTGCCTTTTCAGAAACTGTCAGAAGCCACTCATAGTCTTCATACGTCACCGTATGCTGCCAATAGCAATTTCCCAAAAGCTTATACCCATATTCATTTTCAGCAATAATATCTATACTGCCGGTCTTGCCAACCCATTCGCCCTGATCATCAATCTCAAAAGGAAGCTCTCCGGAAGCATTTTTTCTCTCGATATATTCCATACAGATTTTCTTGAAATACTTGGAAACATATGAAGAAAGGCCTGCAGAAATGAACAAGTCATAGAACTTCTCACTACTCATCTGTTCATAAGCACTCAAATTTGGATATATGAAGGTAAAATAAAAATCTACCAAAGGATCACAAATACGATAAACGCCCTTCAGCATGTTCTCATGCCCGGAATGCTCAAAGGAAAATACTTTTTCTACTATTTCCAGCTGAATCATATTCTTGATATATACAGCTATTTTGGACCTTGGAAAACCAGTTGCTTTATATATGTCATTTAGCTTTAGCTTCCCGGAAGCCATCTGACTAAGAATTGAATAATATACAGCTGTTTCCCTAAGATTATCTTCAATAATTCTTGTGGGTTCTCTGTGTAGAGAGCCATACCTGTCCAGGAAATGCTTACAGATATTCCCCTTAAAGGATAAATCCTTGTCAAAATAGTTCCACAGCCTTGTTCTTCCGCCAATAACTGAAAACGTCATAAGTGCATCTTCATAGGACATATAGGAAAACTGACTTCTAAGCTCTCTAAAAGACAAATCTCTTATCTTTACAAAGCTGTCAATATAGTCAGCCTCTGCCCCTACAGTACCAACCAGGCCATTCTCAATCCAGGCCACATTAGAACTCGATAAAACCACCAGCACCTTGGAGCTGGCGGATACTAACTCTGAATATTCTTTTAAAATACCAATGAAATTTTTAGAAGCCTTTAGAATATATTCAACATTATCAATTATTAGAATTGAGGGCCTTTTGTTAGAGTTCTTCGCAATATATCTAAGAATCTCCCCATAAGTAGGATATTCGCGAATACTGCTACCCTTAGCTCTAAGTTCTTTAGCCCATTGATACTGTTGCTCTTTCTCAGATGCAGATCTGGCACAATAATATGTGTAAGATCTGGCATTAGTAAATTCAGAAAAAAGCTCTTGTTTCTCTACATTAATATTACTATAAACAACAATGATATTGCTGCTATCAGTTCTATACCAGCGATTTAGTAAAAATAGGTCTGCCTTCCTAGTATCGTCCATTTCCCACCCCATAAAAACTTTTTACGATATTTTTGGCCGAAAAAAATATCGTACCCTATGATTATAATACGGAAAAAGAAAAAGTACCATACCTTGAAACGTTCAAGATACAGTACTTTTTTATAATATTAAATCGTAATTATATTTTATTGAAATTACTTCTTTGTGATATAGCCAAGTGCCTTCAAGAGCTCTGCACACTCAACAGCACCGCCTGCAGCACCTCGAAGTGTATTATGTGAAAGGCCAACGAACTTCCAGTCATAAACTGTATCTTCGCGAAGTCTACCGATGCTAACGCCCATACCACCTTCATAATATACATCCTGAGTGATCTGTGGACGATTCTCTTCCTCGCAATACTGGATAAACTGCTTTGGAGCACTTGGAAGACCAAGCTCCTGTGGCTTTCCACTGAAGTTAACAAGCTTCTCAATAAGCTCTTCCTTAGTTGCATTCTTGTTGAACTTAACAAATGCAGCAGCTGTATGACCGTAAAGGACAGGAATTCTGATACACTGACATGTAATTACAGGACTTGCAGCTGGAACGATAACACCGTTCTCTATGTGTCCCCATATTCTAAGTGGCTCTTTCTCAGACTTTTCTTCTTCACCTGAAATGAATGGAATTACATTTCCTACCATTTCTGGCCATTCGTTAAAGTTCTTACCAGCACCTGAAATAGCCTGGTATGTTGTTGCAACAACTTCTGTTGGCTCAAATTCTTTCCATGCTGTAAGAGCTGGAGTATAGCTCTGGATTGAGCAGTTAGGCTTAACAGCGATGAAGCCTCTTGTTGTTCCAAGTCTCTTTTTCTGGAACTCAATAACATCAGCATGCTCCGGGTTGATTTCAGGAATGATCATAGGAACATCTGGTGTCCATCTGTGAGCACTGTTATTAGAAACTACAGGAGTTTCTGTCTTTGCATACTCTTCTTCAATCTTCTTGATTTCTTCCTTAGACATATCTACTGCTGAAAGAACGAAATCTGCATCAGCAACAACTTCTTCTACATTAGAAACATCCTTTACAACAAGACTCTTAACTGCTTCAGGAATAGGCTCATCCATCTTCCATTTGCTGCCAACAGCTTCTTCATATGTCTTTCCTGCTGAACGAGGGCTTGCTGCTACAACAGCTACCTCAAACCAAGGATGGTTATTTAAAATAGAGATGAATCTCTGACCAACCATTCCAGTTGCACCAAGTACTGCTACCCTTAACTTATCACTCATTTTTTCTACTCCTCTTTATGCTTGATTTTATTAAAAATAATATTATCTAATTAAGAATTCTTCAATATCAAAATTTATCAGCCCAGAATTCTTTTAAAAACTGATCATTTTTGGAAATAACCTTATTCATAACCTCAGGGCCAGGGGCTCCGATGGTAAGGCGTTTTTCAACGCAGGTCTTTAGACTTATTGCATCAAATACGTCACTTTCAAACTTATCTGAAAAGCTTTTAAGTTCATCAATTGTAAGGTCGTCAATAGCTGCGTCCTTATCAATGCAATATAAAACAAGTCTGCCAATTATGCTATGGGCATCTCTAAATGGAACACCCTTAAGTACCAGATAATCTGCAGCATCTGTAGCGTTAGTAAAGCCCTTTGTTGCACTTTTTTCCATATTGGAATCGTTGAACTTCATGGTTGCAAGCATGTCTGTAAAAAGAGTCAGACTATGCTGTGCATTATCAATGGCATCAAAGCTTACTTCCTTATCCTCCTGCATATCCTTATCATAAGCAAGTGGAATGCCCTTCATGGTTGTAAGAAGAGACATAAGTGCGCCATATACTCTTCCAGTCTTACCTCTAACAAGCTCAGCAATATCAGGATTCTTTTTCTGTGGCATTATGCTACTGCCTGTTGAATAGGCATCATCAATTTCCACGAATCTGTATTCATTGCTGTTCCAGATGATAACCTCCTCGCTAAATCTTGAAAGATGCATCATCATTGTTGAAAGAGCTGATAAAAACTCTATCAGGTAATCTCTGTCTGAAACAGAATCCATACTGTTTAAGGTTGGTCCATAAAACGAAAGAAGCTCAGCTGTATATTCTCTGTCCAGCGGATATGTGGTCCCTGCAAGAGCTCCGGAGCCTAATGGACAATAATTCATTCTCTCATAAATATCCTCAAGTCTTAAGCTGTCACGCTTAAACATTTCAAAGTAGGCACCAAGATGGTGAGCAAGAGTAACCGGCTGTGCTTTTTGAAGATGCGTAAAACCTGGCATATAAGTATTTACGTTTTCTTCCATAAGCTTCTGCAAAGTCTTAAGCATTACCTTTAAAAGCTTTGCTGTATGAATAACCTCGCCTCTGGTATAAAGTCTCATATCAAGTGCTACCTGATCATTACGGCTTCTTCCGGTATGCAGCTTTTTACCTGCATCGCCGATTCTGTCAATCAGGTTAGCCTCTACGAAGCTGTGAACATCTTCATATTTATCAGTAATTTCCAAAGAGCCGTTTTGAACATCCTCTAAAATGCTCTTTAAGCCCTTGTGAATTGCTTCCTTTTCTTCGGTAGTAATAACACCTACCTTGGCAAGCATCTCGGAATGAGCAATGCTTCCCTGAATATCCTGTGGTAATAATCTCTTGTCAAAGTTAATAGAAGCGTTAAATTTCCAGGCAAGATCGCTGATACTTCCTTCGAACCTGCCACCCCATAACTGAGCCATGTAAAATCTCCTTTACGTATGGTTTTATTAGCGCTTTAAATCGCTAAAATTTAGAATACATTATTTATCTTACTTTTTCAATACCAATAATGCTTTATCTCTTGTCAAAAATTTTATTTCCATATATAATTTACTTTGTGCCAAAGCTTTGGCAGATGCTGGAATGGCGCAGTCGGTAGCGCAACTGATTCGTAATCAGTAGGTCGTCGGTTCAAGTCCGATTTCCAGCTCTATTTTTTTGCCCAAAATAATATTAAAAAGGAGAATTATAATGCCCAAGGCCTTACTAATTCTCCTTTTTCTTTAATGATTATTTTTTATTTTTAGAAGAACTGTTTTTCTTTGTAGTGCTCTTCTTAGCTCCGCTCTTTGGCGCTGCCTTTGTAGCACTAGTCTTTTTCTTTGCCTTTTCTATACCGCTTGCTGCAACAACCGCATTTATCTTTTCTTCCTGAATTTTTTCATATTTCTCTTCAATCGCAATGCGCTGCTGTGCAAGTTCTTTTTCATAACGTTTTCTAAGTTCGTTTAGAAGCTTTTCCTCTTCCTTATCCTGACGAGCCTTCAGATCAGCAAGACTCTTTTCGATTTCCTTCTCCTTGCGGATTTCCTCTTCTTCTCTGATCTTGCGAATCTTATTCTCTTCTTCTGTATATGGCGTAAAGGACAAAACAACCACTGAACATGGTGCAAGCTTTACTGTTATGCTATAAGGTCTCTGGTCAGATGCATTTCTCTGAGCCAGCTGAAGCTGTCCATTTGAAATACCGCTTCCGCCATACTCAAGCTTATCAGAGGTAAATATTTCTGAATACTTACCATCTTCAGGAACACCAACCTTTATCTCCTGCATGATTCCAGACATATTGCAAACCACTAAAAGAAATTCATTCTTTTTGCGACCATGTCTTACAAAGCTCATCTCGCAGTTTCCTGCATCCATGTTGTTGATCCACTCGAAGCCTTTATCTGACGTGTCAAAAACAGATAAAGCAGGATACTCGTAGTAAATCCTGTTAAGGTCACTTATCATGTTCTGCAGAGCGATGGACTGATCCATTGTAAGAGCATCCGGATCCATGGCAAGCATCTTTTTACCTGGATAGGTATAAAGATAACTAATTACAAAGCGCGCATTTCCAAGCTTCTGAGTAGAATCGCCAGGCATAATGTCATAAAGGCTTTCAAGGCCCTTATAGAGATCTTCATGATTTATTGACAAAATAAATCTCTCAGAATAGCAGTAAAGAACACTGTTTGTAAGGTCATTGTGGTGACCACCTCTGAATATAGGGTCATTCTGAATATATGTCAGAATATCCTTAGTCCAGCCATTATTCCATTTATAATCAAATCCAAGACCACCATTTTCAATGGATGCAGTAACATTTGGATAGCAGGCTGTCTCTTTTGTAATAAGGAGAGCTCTCTTATCAAACTTATGAACTGCTTCAGTAAGATTTCTTAAAAAGGCAGCAGCCTCAAGGTTTTCGTTTCCACCATAAATATTAGGTGTCCATTCACCAGGAAGTCTGTCATAGTCAAGATATAAAATCTTGGAAATATCTGACAAACGAAGGCCGTCTGCATGGAACTCTTTTATCCAGTACAAAGCGTTGGAAATAAGGAAATTGCAAACTTCCTTTCTGCCATAATCAAATACCTTATCTGCTGAGTTCTTTCTATAACCTTTTCTTGGATCCTGATACTCATAAAGAGCCTTGCCATTAAAATCCGAAAGGCCGCCTTCATCTCCGTCAAAATAGGTTGGAACCCACTCAAATATAACTGCAATGTCACGCTTATGAGCCTCATTTACAAAGTATTTAAGTTCATCAGATTCACCATATTTTTCATGAACACTATAGTAGTTCAAAATATGATAATTATGATCTGAAGCATGCTCCATTACAGGAGAAACTGAAATGGCATCAAAACCATGATTATCAACATAATCCAGAATCTCGTCTGTAAGCTCCTTTAATGTCTTATCACTTCTATGTCTGTTAACGAATTTATCAATTGAAATCTCGCAGATTGAATATGGATCAGCGTCCTTATTAAACTTCTTTCTGCCCTGAACAAAGCTGTCATCCTGCCAGTCATATTTAGACAGAGCTTTGATCACAGAAAAATAACCTTCTTCAGAATTAACAACAGCAAGAGCATATGGATCATTTCTTCTAAAAGTTATTCCTGCTTTATTCTTGATTTCAAACTGATATCTGTCGCCTTCTGCAACATCAGGAATAAATATTTCGAATACGCCATTAGGATCCAGCTTACGCATCTGGTGCACTCTGCCGTCCCAGTTGTTAAAATCTCCTACTACTGAAACTCTTGCAGCTTCTGGTGCCCATACT
This sequence comes from Butyrivibrio sp., assembly GCA_045646185.1. Lineage (GTDB taxonomy): Bacteria > Bacillota > Clostridia > Lachnospirales > Lachnospiraceae > Butyrivibrio. The sequence continues at coordinate 817 of JAZRKG010000150.1, read as the reverse complement.
GCAAAGTTAACACCTACATAGCCCTCACGCTCCATAGGTCTGGAACCCAGCTTTTCGTATATATCCATATGGATACCACTGCCAAGCTTAATGAAATCCTCTCTGTCCAGATATGGAGCAAAGTTATAAGCATCATGAAGATTGATCTTCTTATCATCCTTTGTCACAATCTCATAATGATACTCAGTACCTTCCATATAAGGAATTAGCGCAGCAAAAAAGCCTGCCTCATCTGCCTGCTCCATTTTAAAGGTATCTTCATCATCTCCGTCTACGCAGAGCACTACCTCTTTTGCCTCAGGATAATACATCTGCACCAGGAGGTTGTTACCTACCTTATGTGCTCCAAGTATTCTGTGTGGATCACATCCATCAGAATAGATTATTTCCTCAATTTCCGGCCAATTCATCAGCTTGTATAATTTTGTATTCACAGTGATTCCCCTTCAAAAAAATTTTTGTGTTAAGACAAAGAATGTATGAACATACCGCTAAGAAGCTTTGGCTCAAACCAGGTTGACTTTGGTGGCATAAGTCTTCCCGCATCAGCTACGGCAAAAAGCTCTTCAATGGATGTAGGGCAAAGTGAAAATGCTACTCTCATGTCCTCATGACATCTTTTTTCAAGCTCTGACAGTCCCCTGATACCGCCAATAAAGTCAATTCGCTTATCTGTTCTCGGATCTCCGATTCCCAAAATAGGATGCAAAACTTCATTTTGCAATACAGATACATCCAGTCCCTCAACAACATCTATATCTATAATATCACTAGTAGCCTCCAGAATGTACCATTTTTCATCAAGATACATACCAAA
>JAZRKG010000149.1:0-2830 GCA_045646185.1 Butyrivibrio sp. | reverse complement strand
TGGAGCTTTTTTCTTTTAAAAACCTATTGAAATTAATAAAAAACGTGTTATACTCAAAATAGAACAGATAGAACGAATATAATTTAAGCTGGAACAAATATAATAATCTAACGTTTTTTATGGAGGGTAGGTTATGAATATACAGAAATTTACACAGAAATCAATAGAGGCAGTCAATAATTGCGAAAAGGTTGCAATGGACTATGGCAATCAGGAGATAGAGCAGGAACATCTGCTGTATAGCCTTCTGACCATAGAGGACAGCCTTATTATAAAACTCATTGAAAAGATGGGCATAGATAAAGAAAGCTTTATAAACAGAGTTCAGCAGGGACTTCAGAAAAGGACCAAGGTGTCAGGAGGAAATCCATACGTTGGCCAATACCTGAATAAAGTTCTTCTCAGCGCAGAGGATGAAGCAAAGGCGATGGGAGATGAATACGTCTCAGTAGAGCACTTGTTTTTGTCCATGCTAAAGCATCCAAATCGCGAGATAATGGATATCTTTAGTGAATATGGCATTGACAGGGATTCCTTCCTGCAGGTTCTCTCAGAAGTTAGAGGTAATCAGAGAGTAGTTAGTGACAACCCTGAAGCTACATATGATACTCTTAATAAATATGGTACAGAGCTTGTAGAAAAGGCAAAACAGCAGAAGATGGACCCTGTAATCGGAAGAGATGCAGAGATTCGAAACGTAATACGTATTTTGTCCAGAAAGACCAAGAATAACCCGGTTCTTATCGGTGAGCCTGGTGTTGGTAAAACTGCAGTAGTAGAGGCTCTTGCACAGCGTATTGCTGGAGGAGACGTGCCTACTGGTCTTAAGGACAAAAAGATTTTTGCGCTGGACATGGGAGCATTGGTTGCAGGCGCAAAATACCGTGGCGAATTTGAGGAAAGATTAAAAGCTGTTCTTGAAGACGTCAAAAAGAGCGAAGGCGAGATACTTCTTTTCATCGATGAACTTCATACAATTGTTGGCGCTGGCAAAACTGACGGCGCACTTGATGCCAGCAATATGTTAAAGCCAATGCTGGCAAGGGGTGAGCTTCACTGCATAGGCGCTACAACTCTTGATGAGTACAGAGAATACATTGAAAAAGACCCTGCTCTTGAGAGAAGATTCCAGCCTGTTACTGTTGATGAACCAACAGTAGAGGATACAATCTCAATCCTTAGAGGTCTGAAGGAAAGATATGAAGTATATCACGGCGTAAAGATTATGGATAATGCTCTGGTAAGTGCAGCAACCCTTTCAGACAGATACATTTCAGACAGATTCCTTCCGGATAAAGCAATTGACCTTGTGGATGAAGCCTGCGCGCTGATTAAGACAGAAATGGATTCCATGCCTTCTGAGATGGATGAACTTAACCGCAGAATCCTGCAGATGCAGATAGAAGAGGCTGCTCTTAAAAAGGAAGACGACTCTCTCAGCAGAGAACGTCTGACCAATTTGCAAAAAGAGCTTGCAGAGCTCAGAGCTGATTTTGATAACCGCAAAGCACAGTGGACCAATGAAAAAGCTTCTGTAGATAAGCTTGCAGGTCTTCGTGAGCAAATTGAAAATATGAACAATGAGATTCAGAAAGCTCAAAGAGAAGGTGACCTGGAGAAAGCAGCAGAGCTTCAATACGGAAAGCTCCCTGCTTTGAAAAAAGAGCTTGAGGATGCCGAGGACAATGTAAAAGAAGAAGAACTGTCTCTTGTCCATGAAAGAGTCAGCGAAGAAGAAATAGCCAAGATAATATCCAAATGGACAGGAATTCCGGTATCCAAGCTTACAGAGAGCGAGAGAAACAAGACTCTTCATCTTGGAGAAGAACTTCACAAGAGAGTTGTTGGTCAGGATGATGCTGTAACCAGAGTTTCAGAGGCAATTATGAGATCCAAAGCCGGCATAAAAGACCCTTCAAAGCCAATAGGCTCATTCCTGTTCCTTGGACCAACTGGTGTTGGTAAAACAGAACTGGCTAAGGCGCTCGCAGCCTCTCTTTTTGACAATGAAAGCAATATGGTACGTATTGATATGTCTGAATACATGGAAAAATACAGTGTATCAAGACTTATTGGTGCGGCACCTGGATATGTGGGCTATGAAGAAGGCGGACAGCTTACTGAGGCAGTACGTAGAAAACCATACGCAGTAGTGCTTTTTGATGAAATAGAAAAAGCTCATCCTGATGTATTTAACATTCTTCTTCAAGTGCTGGATGATGGCCGAATCACAGACTCTCAGGGAAGAACTGTGGATTTCAAAAACACCATCATCATACTCACCTCCAATATAGGCGCTCAGGATCTGCTTGAAGGAATTGGAGATAACGGAGAAATTAGTGAGATGGCTGAAAAGACAGTTATGGACCAGCTTCGCGCTCATTTCAGACCAGAGTTTTTAAACAGACTGGATGAAACTATTATGTTTAAGCCTCTGACAAAAGATAACATTAGTGGTATCATAGATTTAATTGTGGCTGATTTGAATAAGCGATTATCTGACAGAGAGATAAGCATTGATCTTACTGACGACGCAAAACGCTTTGTTGTTGAAAATGCCTATGAGCCTACCTATGGCGCAAGACCTTTAAAGAGATATATCCAAAAATACGTTGAGACTATGGCAGCTAAGCTCATTTTGGAAAATAAGGTTGAGCCGCATGATAGCATTGTTATTGACGTACAGGGCGATGAGCTTGGTGCAAGGGCTGTTCACACGGCAGATCTGAGGATCGAAGCCAACTGATATTGCTTAAAATAGCCAGATAGAAAGTGAGAAAAGTAATTAAGTCGGAGGCCAAGCGGTCTTAGGAAGACAAGACTCACTGAC
>JAZRKG010000148.1:0-63618 GCA_045646185.1 Butyrivibrio sp. | reverse complement strand
AAAGGGCTACGTGGATATTGTCATCGGAACACATCGATTGCTGTCTAATGACGTGGCGTTTAAGGATCTGGGGCTCCTTGTGGTGGATGAGGAGCAGCGCTTTGGCGTTACACACAAGGAAAAAATCAAGCAGATGAAGCAGAACATTGATGTTCTGACACTTACTGCGACACCTATTCCAAGAACTCTCCACATGAGCCTTGTGGGAATCAGGGACATGAGCGTGCTTGAAGAAGCTCCAAATGATCGTATGCCAATCCAGACCTTTGTCTGTGAATACAATGATGAGATGGTCAGAGAAGCAATTGTGCGTGAGCTTTCAAGGAATGGCCAGGTTTACTATGTATATAACAGAGTAAATACCATTGCTGACGTGGCAGCTCAGATTCAGAAGCTGGTACCGGAAGCCAATGTGGCTTTTGCCCATGGACAGATGAGAGAAACCGAGCTGGAAAAGATAATGTACGACTTTATCGACGGAGAAATCGACGTACTTGTATCAACTACCATCATTGAAACGGGACTGGATATTCCAAACGTAAATACAATGATTATCCATGACTCAGACCAGATGGGCCTTTCACAGCTCTATCAGCTAAGAGGACGTGTTGGAAGATCCAACAGAACAGCCTATGCATTCCTTATGTACAAGAGAAATAAGATGCTTAAGGAAATTGCTGAAAAGCGACTCTCTGCCATAAAGGAATTCACGGACCTTGGCTCAGGCTTTAAGATTGCCATGCGAGACCTTGAAATAAGAGGAGCAGGAAGCCTTTTGGGCAAAAAACAGTCCGGCCACATGCAGGCTGTCGGCTATGATATGTACTGCAAAATGCTAAACGAAGCTGTAAAGAAGGCTAAAAATGAAGATAATGAAGCTCTTCTTGAAGACTTTACTACAAGCATTGATATCGATGTGGATGCTTATATTCCTACCCAGTACATCCTTAATGAAGAGCAAAAGCTTGAAATATATAAGAGAATCGCCAGTCTGGAAAATGAAGGCGAAAGCGAAGATATGAAGGACGAGCTGATAGACAGATTCGGTGAGGTTCCACCTGAAGTAAATAACCTCCTTAGAATCTCACTTATCAGAGAAAGGGCTCATAAGCTCTTTATACCTGAAATCAAAGGCGGAAAGGGCACTATAGAAATAAAGATTACTCCAAGTGCCAAAATAAATGGAAGAAATATACCGGCTCTTTTGAAAAAATACGGAACCAGGATGACCTTCAAGCCTACAGGATATCCGCTTTTCATTTATACATATCCGATAAAGACTCAGACAACTATGGGAAAAGACGAGCAGGAACTGCTGCAGATGGTTGAAGGAATTCTGACAGATATGGAACAGTATTTAAAACTGGAATAATAAAGATTTCCTTTTACACTTTAATGTGATAAAATGTATTTTACTTGTATATAAGTTGGAGGAAATATGATCAATCAGGAATATAAAGCAATGCTGTCAGGCAAGTCAGTAATCAGAGAGCTTTCTGAATATGCTACAGCCAGAGGAAAAGAAATAGGATACGAAAACGTATTTGACTTTAGCCTTGGAAATCCATCAGTTCCGGCACCGCAGGAATTTACTGATGAGATGGTACATCTTTTGCTGGATAAGGATCCGATAGAGATTCACGGCTATACGCCAAGCCTTGGAAATCCGGTATATAAGCAAAAGATTGCCCAGTCACTCAATAGACGATTTGGAACAAACTATGGACCAGAGCACATTTTTCCAACAACTGGAGCAGCTGGCGCCATAGCACACGCTGTAAGAGCAGTTACCAAGCCATCTGACGAAGTACTGATTTTTGCTCCATACTTTTCTGAGTATATTCCTTATATTAAACAGACAGGAGTATCACTTAAAATTGTTCCTGCTGATACAATTACATTCCAGATCAATTTTGAAGCCTTTGAAAGCATGATAACTGACAAAACAGCGGCAATACTTATAAACACACCTAACAACCCATCAGGAGTTGCCTATACAACAAGCACTTTGGAAAAGCTGTCCCAGGTGCTGACAGAAAAGTCAAAGGAATATGGACACAATATCTTCCTTATATCTGATGAACCATACAGGGAAATCATCTTTGATAATGCTGATGCTCCATATGTTTCAAAGTTTTATAAGCATACACTTTCCTGCTATTCCTTCTCCAAAGCTTTGTCACTGCCTGGAGAAAGAATAGGCTATGTTGCGGTAAATCCTGAATGTGAGGATGCAGAATATATCGTGCCTATGTGCGGTCAGATTTCAAGGGGTATAGGTCATAACTGCCCGCCATCCATTATTCAGCAGGCTGTTGCAGAAGTATGCGACCTTACAAGTGATTTGTCAGTATATGAGACCAACATGAATATCATATATGATACCCTTATGGAGCTGGGCTTTACATGTGTAAGACCAGGCGGAACCTTCTATATATTCCCTAAGGCACTTGAAGAAAGCTCTATTGAGTTCTGTAATAAGGCCAAAAAGTATGACCTGATATTTGTTCCAGGCGATGGCTTTGGGGCTCCAGGCTTCTTTAGAATTGCTTATTGCATAGATACAGACAAGGTAAGACGAGCAATGGTAAGGTTAAAAGAGTTTGTGGCAGCAGAATACCGCTGATTTTGACATATTTTATAAAAAATGTAATCATATAGTAAGATAAAAGAGCAGGTCATTGACCTGCTTTTACTATGAAGGGAGATTAATAATGCTGGATATTATTAAGGCGATACTGTTTGGTATAGTTGAGGGAATTACTGAGTGGCTTCCAGTAAGCTCCACCGGACACATGATACTTTTAAACGAATTTATCAAAATGGACGTTTCAGAAGAATTCTGGGAGATGTTCCTAGTAGTAATACAGCTTGGAGCCATACTGGCAGTTGTTATCCTGTTCTGGAACAAGATATTTCCATTTGACCTTAGCAAAAAAGCCAGAGAAGAGGGCAAAATAAATAAGCCCGAAATCTGGATGCTCTGGGCCAAGATCATAGTTGCATGCCTTCCTGCAGCAGTAATTGGAATACTCTTTGATGACGTATTTGACGCACTTTTCTATAATGGAACCTGCGTTGCCATAGCACTTATTGTATTTGGTATAGGCTTTATCATTATTGAAAACCATAATAAAGGAAAAGAAGCAAAGATTACTGAGCTTTCACAGATAGATTTTAAAACAGCTCTTTTAATTGGAGTATTTCAGCTCCTTGCAGCAATTTTTCCCGGAACTTCAAGATCAGGAGCTACAATCCTTGGAGGACTGCTGATTGGAGTATCAAGAACAGTAGCTGCTGAGTTTACATTTTTCCTTGCAATACCTGTAATGTTCGGAGCAAGCCTTCTTAAAATATTGAAATTTGGCTTATCTTTTACATCGATGGAAGCTGCTATTTTACTGATTGGAATGGTAGTTGCTTTTGTTGTATCCATTGTGGTTATTAAATTCCTTCTTGGATACATCCGCAAAAACGACTTTAAAATCTTTGGTTGGTACAGAATTATACTTGGAATTATTGTAATAATCGCAACTGTAACAGGTGTAATTGGATAAAGTCTTGCAAAATCTAGAAAAAATGGACATCTATATTTGACAACTCCTTCATTGTGGGTTAAACTTTATTGCGTAAGTGTTTTGTTGATTTAACGTGGTAGAGTTTATAAAATGATAATTTCCTAATATGAGGAGGATAAAAAGAAATGTCAGAAGTTAAGAAAACAACAGACAGACCAGTTGCAACACTTAAGAAGCCTGCAGCACCTCTTGCAGCAACAGTTACCAAAACTGAGGTAAAGACAGAGGCTAAGCCAGCAGAGAAGAAGACAGAGACAGCTAAGAAGGCACCAGCCAAGAAGGCTACTACAGCCAAGAAAGCAGCACCTGCCAAGAAAGCTGCACCTGCAAAGAAGACTGAGACAGCCAAGAAAGCAGCTCCAGTAAAGGCAGCTGAGAAAAAGACTGAAACAGTTAAGAAGACAGAAACAGCCAAGAAGGCTACAACAGCTAAGAAAGCAGCTCCAGCCAAGAAGGCTGCTGCAGCAAAGACAGCTGAGAAAAAGGCTACAACAACAGCCAAGAAAGCACCTGCTAAAAAGGCAGCACCTGCCAAGAAATCTACAACAGCCAAGAAAGCAGCTCCAACTAAGGCGGCTGATACAAAGGCTAACATAGTTCTTCAGTTTGGCGAAACAAATGTTACTTATGATACAATCGTTCAGAATGCAAAGAACGTATGGCTCTATGATCATTTAAGAAAGCTTGAGGATATCAAGACCTTAGATCTTTATGTAAAGCCAGAAGAGAAAAGAGTATACTTTGTTGTAAACAACAAAGAAACTGGTGACTTCCAGTTATAATAAAGCAAATCATGACGTGATCTCTACTATACGGAGGTCACGTCTTTTTTTGTGTAAAAATACAATTCATCATTTTTTAATAAATGTAGAGTTGACATTAATAGTTCAGAGTGATAATTTATGTTACAGAGGATGTTAGCACTCAACAAGAGTGAGTGCTAATTATTCAAAAAGATAGTGATACAGAGGCTTTAAACAGATTTTGTATAGAAAGGGGTAATAGGATGCAACTTGATGATAGAAAAAGAAAAATATTGCACGCTATTGTCCGCAACTATCTTGAAACTGGTGAGCCAGTTGGCAGCAGGACCATTTCTAAATACACAGATTTAAATCTGAGTTCTGCAACAATCAGAAACGAAATGTCCGACCTTGAAGAAATGGGACTTATTATTCAGCCTCATACTTCAGCTGGACGTATTCCTTCCGACCAGGGCTATCGAGTATATGTAGACGAGATGCTTGCAGAGAAGGAAAAAGAAGTTGACCAGATGAAAGAAATGCTTCTTGATAAAGAAGAAAAACTGGAAAACCTTCTTAAACAGGTTGCCAAGACCCTTGCAGTAGATACCAATTATGCGACCATGATATCTGCACCGCAGGTACAGCGCAACAAGATAAAATTTATACAGATATCAAGAGTTGATGAGGAACACCTTCTTGCAACCGTTGTAAGAGAAGGTAATCTTATCAAGAACAAGATGATTCCGGTAGATGAACAGCTGGATGATGCTAATATGCTAAAGCTGAATATCCTTCTTAATACAAGACTTACAGGACTAACAGTAGAACAGATCAACATCGGTCTTATAGCTGCAATAAAGCAGGAAGCTGGAATTCACAGTGAGATAGTCAGCAAGGTAATAGATACAGCAGCTGAAGCTATCACACAGGACGAGGATTTGCAGATTTATACTTCTGGAGCCACCAACATTTTCAAATATCCAGAGCTTGCGGATCATCAGAATGCCACAGATCTTATATCTGCATTTGAAGAAAAGACAGACCTTACAAGTCTCGTAGAAACAACTCTATCGTCAGAAGAGACCGAGACAGGTATTCAGGTATATATCGGTAATGAGAATTCAGTTCAATCCATGAAGGACTGTAGCGTAGTTACAGCCACCTACGATCTGGGTGATGGCATGAGAGGAACGGTTGGCATAATCGGACCTAAGCGAATGGACTACGATAAGGTAATATCAACTCTTAAAAATATGCGTAAGAGTCTGGATGATTTATATAAAGAAAAGAAGTAGCAGTAAAGGAGAATAGAATATTGAGTAAGGATAAGGAAAAGGAAATCCTCGAAGAGGTTTTAGAAGACCTTGAAGAGGAATCTGCTAAAAAGGCTAAAGAAGCTGAAGAGCAGGTTGAAGATACACAGGAAAACGAAGCTGAAGCAGAGGAAAAAGAGGCTGACAATACAGAAGAAGCTTCTGAAGAAAATGCTGAAGGCGAAAAAGATGCCAAGGAAAAGAAAGGCATCTTTGGAAAAAAGGAAAAGAAAGATCCTTTAAAAGAAAAGATTCAGGAACTTCAGGATAAGTACGTAAGACAGGTTGCAGAATTTGATAACTTCAGAAAACGTACTGAAAAAGAGAAGAGCCAGATGTTTGAACAGGGACAGGCAAATGTTCTTGAGAAAATGCTTCCAGTTGTAGATAACTTCGAAAGAGGATTGTCAGCAGCACCGGAAGATGAAGCTGGTAAAGCTTTTGCTGAAGGCATGAACATGATATATAAACAGCTGATGAAACAGCTCGAGGATTTAGGAGTAACACCAATTGAAGCTCTCGGACAGGAATTTGATCCAAACCTCCACAATGCAGTAATGCAGGTGGCCAGTGAAGAATATGAATCTGGCATGGTGGCACAGGAGCTGCAAAAAGGTTATAAGTTCCACGATACAGTTCTTCGACACAGCATGGTTGCTGTTGCAGAGTAATTGTTAAATATAGATTATTATCATTCATTTTAGAATAAAATACGGAGGAAAATAAGATGAGTAAGATTATAGGTATTGACCTTGGTACTACAAATAGCTGCGTAGCAGTTATGGAAGGTGGTAAACCAACAGTTATAGCAAATGCAGAAGGCGCAAGAACAACACCTTCTATCGTAGCTTTCACAAAGAACGGAGAAAGACTTGTAGGTGAGCCTGCAAAGCGTCAGGCAGTTACAAATGCTGACAACACAATTTCATCTATCAAGAGAGATATGGGTACAGACAGAGGCCGCACAATTGATGGCAAGAAATATTCTCCACAGCAGATTTCTGCTATGATCCTGCAGAAACTTAAGGCAGATGCAGAACAGTACCTCGGCGAAAAAGTAACAGAAGCAGTTATCACAGTTCCAGCTTATTTCAATGACGCACAGCGTCAGGCAACAAAGGATGCTGGTAAGATTGCAGGTCTTGATGTAAAGCGTATCATCAACGAGCCTACAGCAGCAGCTCTTGCTTATGGTCTTGATAATGAAAAAGAACAGAAGATCATGGTTTATGACCTTGGTGGTGGTACATTTGATGTATCTATCATTGAAATCGGTGATGGCGTAATCGAAGTTCTTTCAACAAACGGTGATACACACCTTGGTGGTGATGATTTTGATAATGCGATTATCAACTGGATGGTTCAGGAATTCAAGTCAAAAGAAGGCGTTGACCTTTCAGGCGACAAGATGGCTATGCAGAGACTTAAGGAAGCTGCAGAGAAGGCAAAGAAAGAACTTTCTTCTTCTACAACAACAAACATTAACCTTCCTTTCATCACAGCTACAGCTGAAGGCCCTAAGCACTTCGATGCTGACCTTACAAGAGCTAAATTTGAAGAACTCATTCATGACCTTGTAGAGAGAACAGCTATCCCTGTACAGAACGCTATGAAGGATGCAGGTCTTTCTAACTCAGATCTTGGAAAGGTACTTCTTGTTGGTGGTTCAACACGTGTACCTTGCGTTGTAGAAAAGGTTAAACAGCTTACAGGACATGAGCCTTCAAAGAACCTTAACCCAGATGAATGTGTAGCAGTTGGTGCTTCAATTCAGGGTGGTAAGCTTGCAGGCGATGCAGGTGCTGGAGACATCCTTCTTCTTGACGTAACTCCACTTTCACTTTCAATCGAGACAATGGGTGGTGTTGCTACAAGACTTATCGAGCGTAACACAACAATTCCTACAAAGAAGAGCCAGGTATTCTCAACAGCAGCTGATAACCAGACAGCAGTTGATATCAACGTTCTTCAGGGTGAGAGACAGTTTGCAAGAGACAATAAGTCACTTGGACAGTTCAGACTTGATGGTATCCCACCAGCAATGAGAGGTGTTCCACAGATCGAAGTTACATTTGATATCGATGCAAACGGTATCGTTAATGTATCAGCTAAGGACCTTGGAACAGGTAAAGAGCAGCACATCACAATTACAGCTGGTTCTAACATGTCTGATGAAGATATCGATAAGGCTGTTAAAGAAGCTCAGGAATATGAAGCTCAGGATAAGAAGAGAAAAGAAGGTATCGATGCTCGTAACGATGCTGACTCATTTGTATTCCAGACAGAGAAAGCTCTTGCAGATGTAGGCGATAAGATTGATGCAGCTGCTAAGCAGACTGTTGAAGATGATATCAAGTCTCTTAAGGAACTCCTTGAGCAGACAAAGGATAAGGAACTTTCTGACAGCGAGATCGATCAGCTTAAGTCTCAGAAAGAAAAGCTCATGAACGATGCACAGGCTGTATTTGCAAAAGTTTATGAGAATGCACAGGGCGCAGCTGGAGCAGCAGGCCCTGATATGAGCCAGGCAGGTCCTGACATGGGTGCTGCTGGAAATACATCATCAGCTAATGATGACGTAGTAGACGGAGATTACAGAGAAGTTTAATAACTGACTGTAATTCGTTGGAACAATATTTAATAAAACATTTATAATATTTTTGTTGCGGAGAGCCCAGTACATAGATTAATATGTATTGGGCAAAACGCGTACAGGAGAAAGATAAAATAATGGCGGAACAGAAGAGAGACTACTATGAAGTCTTAGGTGTTGATAAAAGCGCTTCAGACGAAGAGATTAAAAAAGCATACAGAGTACTTGCTAAAAAGTACCATCCAGATATGAATCCTGGAGACAATGAGGCAGCAGAAAAGTTCAAGGAAGCATCAGAAGCTTATGCTGTACTTAGTGATCCTGAGAAAAAACGCCAGTATGATCAGTTTGGTCATGCAGCATTTGATGGTGGTGCAGGAGCTGGAGGATTTGATTTCAACAGCGCTGACTTTGGTGATATTTTTGGTGACATTTTTGGTGATTTCTTCGGCGGTGGACGTAGAAGCCAAGGCGCCAGAAGTGGACCTCAGAAGGGTGCCAATATTAGAACCAGCGTAAGAATTACCTTTGAAGAAGCTGTATTTGGCTGCGAAAAGGAACTTGACCTTACACTTAAGGATCCATGTCCAACTTGTAAAGGAACAGGTGCTAAGCCTGGTACTTCAGCTCAGATGTGTCCTAAGTGCGGTGGTAAGGGACAGGTTGTATTTACCCAGCAGTCCTTCTTTGGTACTGTCAGAAATGTTCAGACATGTCCGGAATGCGGCGGCTCAGGTAAGGTAATAAAAGATAAATGTGCTGACTGTCATGGAACAGGATATATTGCTAGCCGTAAAAAGATTCAGGTTACTATCCCTGCAGGTATCGATAACGGACAGAGCGTTCGTATCAGAGAAAAGGGTGAGCCTGGTATCAATGGCGGACCTAGAGGAGACCTTCTTGTAGAAGTAGTTGTTTCTCAGCATCCTATTTTCCAGAGACAGGATTATGATATCTATTCTACAGTTCCAATGTCATTTGCTGTTGCATCACTTGGTGGCTCAGTAGTTGTAGACACTGTAGATGGTAAGGTTATATATGACGTTAAGCCTGGTACACAGACAGATACAAGAGTAAGACTTCGTGGAAAAGGCGTACCATCACTTAGAGACAGAAATGTTCGCGGTGACCACTACGTGACTCTTGTAGTTCAGGTTCCAGATAAGCTTTCAAAGGAAGCTAAGGACCTTCTTAAGAAGTTTGATGAAATTACAGGAGACAGCTTAACTGCAGCAGACAGAGCAACTGGAGCTCAGAAGGATCCAAATAATGATGGTTCCGGAAAGAAAAAGAAGTTCTGGAAATAATTATTAGTAAGGCTTGTTTATTTAAATAGAAATTAGCGCGGGGTGACGGATTATCATCCCGCGCATTTGTGCGTTTTATGCATAGACTTATTTTGGCAAAAACTATGGAGGAAAAACCATATGAAATGGATGCGTTTTAGAATTAGAACCAATGAAGAATCTGAAGATATCATTATTAGCAGTATGACAGATATTGGGCTTGAAGGAGCTCAGATTGAGGACAGTGCACCTCTTTCTGCTGCTGATAAGGAGCAGATGTTTATTGATTCACCAGAGCTTGAGCCTGATGAAATGCCAGACATTCCAAAGGGTGTTGCCTACCTTAGCTTTTTTGTTGAACTTGATGAAGACAATAACCTGACTATTGAAGAGTATAATGATGTTGGAGAGATGGTAATGGTTAAGAAAACACCGGAAGAGGTTCAGGCATCTATCAGGGAAGTTCTTGATGACCTTCGTTCCTGGTCAGATATAGGTGATGGGACTATATCAATTGACGTTACAGAGGATATCGACTGGATCAACAACTGGAAACAGTATTTCCATAAATTTTTTGTAGATGACGTGCTGGTTATTCCTTCCTGGGAGCAGGTCAGTGAGGAAGAACAGCAAAAAGCCAATATGGTACTTCACATTGATCCAGGTACTGCATTTGGAACAGGAATGCATGAGACTACACAGCTTTGTATCAGAATGCTCAGAAAATACATGACCAAAGATTCCAAAATCCTTGATGTTGGAACAGGAAGCGGCGTATTATCCATATTGTCACTTATGTTCGGAGCAAAGGATGCTGTAGGTACAGATCTTGATACCTGTACTATTCCGGCTGTTGCCCAAAACCTTGAGGCTAACGGAATTGATAAAGATAAATTTAAGCTTATTATTGGAAACATAATCGATGATAAGAAAGTTCAGGACGAAGTAGGCTACGAGAAATATGATATCGTAGTTGCCAACATACTGGCTAACGTACTGGTTCCGCTTACACCTGAGGTTAAGCAGCACCTTAAAAAGGGCGGAATCTATATTACTTCTGGAATTATTGATATGAAGGAAGAAACCGTTAAGAAAGCACATGAAGATGCAGGTTTTGAAGTTCTGGAGATTCACCATCAGGGTGACTGGGTATCCATTACCTCCAGAAAGAACTAACCAGGATGTGAATTCTTTGATTTAGATACAGAAATCCGCATTTACTAAGGATTTCATGAGGATTTGAAATGTTTCATTTTTTTGCAGACAGCAGTCAGATGTCTCTTGAAGACAAGACACTTATAATAACAGGTTCAGATTATAACCATATAGCCAATGTCCTTAGAATGAAGGTGGGAGAAGAGCTTTCAGTCAGCTTAAGGGACAGCGAGGACGGAAGAGACTACCGTTATGGAATCGAAGAAATAACAGATTCAGAAGTTATCTGTAAGCTTCGATTTGTAAAAGAGGATGGTCTTGAGCTTCCATCAAAAGTGTATCTGTTTCAGGGACTTCCAAAAGCGGACAAAATGGAGCTGATAATCCAAAAGACAGTTGAGCTTGGGGTATATCAGATAATACCAGTCAGCACAAAGAGATCAATTGTTAAACTGGATGAAAAAAAGGCGGCTTCAAAAATCAAGAGATGGCAGGCTATTTCTGAATCAGCGGCAAAGCAGAGTAAGAGACGCATTATACCAGAGGTTACAGAACCTATGACTATGCGTCAGGCTGTTGAAATGGCCGAAAAAATGGACGTAAGACTTATTCCATACGAGCTGGCCGAAGGAATGGACAAGACCAGACAGATCATAGAGCGAATAGAGCCTGGCCAGAGCATTGCTATTTTCATTGGACCTGAAGGCGGCTTTGATGATAAAGAGATTGAACTTTGTAAGGAAAAGAAAATCGAGCCAATCACACTTGGAAAGAGAATACTAAGGACAGAAACCGCAGGCTTTACGATACTTGCATGGCTGGGATTTCATTTAGATATATAAGGACAGGAAGAAATAATGGAAGCATATTTAGACAATTCAGCAACAACCAGAGCTTTTGATGAGGTGGCAGAGCTGGTTTCAAAAGTAATGACACAGGACTATGGTAATCCATCCAGTATGCATCACAAAGGAGTTGTGGCTGAAAACTATATAAAAGAGGCAAAAAAGCAGATAGCTGATACCTTAAAGGCAGAGCCAAAGGAGATTCTTTTTACCTCTGGTGGAACAGAATCAGACAATATGGCGCTTATAGGTACAGCCCGTGCAATGTGCCGACGTGGAAAACACATCATAACTACAAGCATTGAGCATCCTGCAATATTAAACACCTGCGCATACCTTGAAAAAGAAGGCTTCGAAGTAACTTACCTTGGTGTGGATTCCAGGGGTCTTATATCTCTCGAAGAGTTAAAAAATGCCATCAGACCAGATACAATACTGGTTTCTGTAATGCTTGTAAACAATGAGATTGGAACTGCGCAGCCTATAGCAGAAATTGGAGAGCTTATTAAGAGCTGCAACAAGGACATTATTTTTCACGTGGATGCAGTTCAGGGATATGGAAAACTTCGCATAAACCCAAAGAAAATGGGAATTGACCTTATGTCTGTCAGCGGTCACAAAATTCACGGGCCTAAGGGAATTGGCTTTTTATATATTAGAAACGGCGTAAGACTTGTGCCTATAAACTATGGCGGTGGTCAGCAGGGCGGCTTAAGATCGGGCACAGAGAATGTACCAGGCATTGCAGGACTTGGACTTGCAGCCAGCAAAATGTATCAGGATTTTGATGCTGATACAGAGAGAATGAGAGAGCTTAGGAACTATTTTATAAAAGAGATAACCACAAAGCTTGAAGATACTCAGATAAATGGAATTACAGATGATGAGGAAAAATGTGCTCCTCACATAATCAGCTTATCTATTAAAGGCGTAAGAGCAGAAGTAGTGCTCCATGCCCTTGAGGATAAGGAAATATTTGTTTCTTCAGGAAGTGCATGCGCTACAAATAACCCGCATGTATCAGAGACTTTAAAGGCAATTGGAACGGACTCATCTCTCCTTGATTCAACTATCAGAATCAGCATGTCGGTCTTTACAACTAAGGAACAAATAGATTATACTATCGAGCAGCTATGCAGTATTGTTCCTATGCTCAGAAGATTTGCCAGAAGATAAGAAGGCACCAGAAGTACTGAATATTAGGACGTTTAAGTGTTTTTTATAGAAAGAGGTTTAGATTATGCACTATCATGCATTCGTAATAAAGTATGCAGAAATTGGAATAAAAGGTAAAAACAGATATGTATTCGAGGACGCATTGGTAAAACAGATCGAACGAGTTCTTGCAAAGATAGAAGGAACCTTTAAGGTTACAAAGGTATCAGGAAGAGTATACCTTGAAGCCAAAGACTATGATTTTGACGAGACAGTTGCTGCCCTTCAGACAGTATTTGGTATAACAGGAATCTGCCCAACTGTTTGCGTGCAGAGAGATGGAGATGGCAAGCTTCCTGATTATGAAGGTATTTCCAAAAAGGTAATTGAGTTTGTTGACGGCGTTTACCCTGACAAAAACAAGACCTTTAAAGTAAAGTGCAGACGAGTTGATAAGAGCTATCCAAAGGATTCTCAGGAAATGGACAGAGACCTGGGTGCAGATATTCTTGATGCTTTCCCGGAGATGAAGGTAGATGTTCATAACCCTGATATACTCTTAAACGTTGAAATCAGAGAACAGCTCAATATCTTCTCTGAAATCATTCCAGGACCTGGTGGAATGCCTACAGGCTCAGCAGGAAAGGCTATGCTGCTTCTTTCCGGCGGTATTGATTCACCAGTTGCTGGTTATATGGTTGCAAAAAGAGGTGTTGAAATCGAAGCTGTATATTTCAATGCTCCACCATATACAAGTGAGAGAGCAAAACAGAAGGTTATTGATCTGGCAGGAGTAGTTGCTAAATACACCGGCAGAGTAAAGCTTCACGTTATTAACTTTACTGATATCCAGATGTATATCTATGAGAAATGTCCACATGATGAGCTCACAATCATTATGCGCAGATATATGATGCGAATTGCCCAGATGCTGGCTCTTGATACAGGCTGTAATGGCCTTATAACAGGTGAGAGTATTGGACAGGTGGCTTCACAGACTATGGAAAGTCTTCTGTGCACTAATGCAGTTGTAGACAAAATGCCTGTTTACAGACCGGTTATTGCTTTTGACAAGCAGGACATAGTAGATATTTCATTGAAAATAGATGCTTATGAAACTTCTATTTTGCCTTATGAGGACTGCTGCACAATATTTGTTGCCAAGCACCCTGTTACAAAGCCAAGAATAGATATAATTGAACACCATGAAAATAATCTCTCAGAAAAGATTGATGAGATGATAAAGACTGCCATTGAGACAGATGAAATCATTGATATCGTAAAATGATGCAAATATAGTTCATTTTAGTAGATAGTAAAGGGCAGAAAAAAGGCATCCACCTTGGTGGATGCCTGTATAATTTTCGTTTTGAAGTTTTCTCACAGCATATTACTGTGAGAGCACACATGACATAGGTATGACGCTTAGATCATGTATGGCTTAAGAACCTGCATAACTTCATCAGCGCCGTCTTCTGCGTGGATATTTAAATCGATTGGCTTAGAAAGATCCAGTGAGAAAATACCCATAATAGACTTTGCGTCAATTACGTATCTACCTGATACAAGGTCGAAATCATAATCAAATTTCGTAATATCGTTTACGAAAGATTTAACCTTATCGATAGAATTAAGAGAAATTTTAACTGTCTTCATTGCGCAAATACCTCCTTCTTTCCTTTAATAGTAAACGTGCTTTTGATAAAAGTCAATCTTTATCATGGATTTAAGGCTAAAAAATTTATATAGGGTTGCTGATGAGGACCAGTTTTTGAGCATTAACGATATAAAGTTTATTGATAATTAGAAAGGTGAAAAAATGCCAAAGAAAATAGCAGTTCACAATCTTGGCTGTAAAGTAAATAGCTACGAACTCGATGTAATGCAGCAAAAGCTTGTGTCGAAAGGATATGAAATAGTGCCCTTTGATACAGAAGCAGACGTGTATATTATAAATACCTGTACTGTTACTAACATTGCTGACCGAAAGAGCAGACAGATGCTGCATAAGGCTAAAAAAGAAAATCCTGATGCAGTTGTTGTTGCAGTTGGATGCTATGTTGAAACAGATAAGGCTGGTGTCTTGAAGGATGAAAGTATAGATCTGGCTATTGGAAATAACAGAAAAGCTGATATTGTTGAGCTTCTCGAGGAGTACATAAAAGAAAAAGAAGGCCGCGAAGATATTGATAAGACCCTTTGTGGAAGTTCCATGGTAGATATAAATCATACCAATGAATATGAGGAGATGAAGCTGGGACACATGCCAGGTCATACCAGAAGCTACATCAAGATTCAGGATGGCTGCAATCAGTTCTGTTCCTACTGCATTATTCCTTTTGCCAGAGGCCGTGTACGTTCCAGAAAGCAGGAGGATATTCTTGAAGAGGTGACAAACCTTGCCAAGGATGGCTGTAAGGAAATTGTGATCACTGGTATTCACATCAGCTCCTTTGGTGTTGATAGAGAAGGCTCAGAGCTTCTTGAACTTTTGCAGAAATTAAATGCAATAGATGGAATAGAGCGTATCAGACTTAGCTCTATGGAACCTAGAATAATAACAGAAGAGATGGCACAAGGACTGGCTTCTCTTGAAAAAGTATGTCCACATTTCCACTTGTCTCTTCAGAGCGGATGTGATGCTACCTTAAAGAGAATGAACAGACATTATGACACAGCCGATTTTGCAAGAGGTGTGGAGCTCCTTAGAAAGGTTTATGACAGACCGGCAATTACAACAGACGTGATTGTAGGATTTCCGGGAGAGACTGAAGAAGAGTTTGCAGAAACAGTTAAATTCCTTGAAAATATTAACTTCTATGAGATGCACGTTTTTAAATACTCTATAAGAAAGGGCACAGTAGCAGCGTCACTCCCGGGTCAGCTTACTGACAAGCAAAAGAGTGTAAGAAGCGACGTGCTTTTGGAAATGACCAGGAATCAGTCACAGCAATATAGAGAAAGCTTTATTGGTAACAGCTTTAACATTTTGTGGGAAGATACCGAAGAAGTTGATGGAAAAATATATCTGACAGGATTATCAGATAGATATGTCAGAGTTGCAATTCAGAAGGAAACTGCTGATGAAAAAGGCATCACCTCTGGAAGCATTACAACAGTGACTCCAACAGCTTTCCTGAAAGCCGATACATTGCTAATTTAATTAGATTATAGTAAACTTATTATGTATACCTTTATTAATGGGGCATTATAGCCTGACGGGAGATATGATGGATATGCAGAATAATTCAAATCAGGATTTGGGAAATACTCAGTTTTTTAAGGTTGAGATTGAACCTGAGACAGGTGTTAAAAAGGTACTTGAAGTAGTTTATGAAGCACTTCTGGAAAAGGGTTACAACCCTGTTAACCAGATTGTAGGATATATTATGTCAGGAGATCCAACTTATATAACAAGCCACAAGGGAGCGAGAAGCCTTATTATGAAGGTCGAGCGTGACGAGCTTGTAGAGGAAATGCTTACAGAATATATACGTGCAAACAACTGGGCCAGAAAGTAATAAGAAATAAATGCGAATAATGGGATTAGACTACGGTTCCAAAACTGTGGGAGTGGCAATAAGCGATGAGCTGTTGCTCACTGCACAGGCCAGGGAAATAATCCGTAGAAAAGAAGAAAATAAACTTAGGCGCACCCTTGCCAGAATAGAAGAACTGATACAGGAGTATGGTGTGGAGCAGATAGTACTTGGGCTTCCCGTACATATGGATCAGTCTGTTGGTGTGCGTGCAGAACTTGCACTTGAATTTAAGGACCACATTGAGAGACGTACAGGAATACCTGTAGTTATGTGGGACGAAAGGCTTACAACTGTAGAAGCTGATGAGATAATGGACGAAGTTGGAGTCCCAAGAAATCAGCGCAAGGAATATGTGGATATGATAGCTGCACAGATTATTTTGCAGGACTATCTTGATAATAGAGCAGACAAAAAAGAGGATTAAAAATTGGAAAAGATAATGTTTACACCTGATGGTGAAGAACCAGTAGAATTCTATGTACTTGAGCAGACTGTCATTGGTGGAAAGAATTACATACTGGTCACCGATTCTGAGGAAGATGACGGTCAGGCTTGGATATTAAGAGACAATTCAGAAGAAAATGATACACAAGCTTTGTACGAAATGATAGATGATGACAAAGAACTTGAAGCATTGGGAGAAATTTTTAGAAAACTTCTTGATGAAGACGACATAGGCCTGGACATTTAAGTTTTCTAGGGAAGTCTGACTACCCCTATTGTTTTACGGCTTTGGAGGTATATGATGACACAGGAACACTCTGAAATTGATGAAGAGCAGTTCAAAAAACTGCTAAAAGAAAAAGGACTTAAGGTTACAAACCAGAGAATACTGGTTTTAAAAGCGCTGACTGGAAATGGTGACACCCATCTCACAGCAGAGCAGATATATGAACTTGTACGCGCAGACTTTCCTGATATAGGACTGGCTACGGTGTATAGAACAATACAGGTACTTTTAGAGCTAAATCTTATTGATCGTGTTAACTTCGATGATGGTATAGAACGCTATGAAATCGCGCGAACAAAAGCGGATGGATCAAAGCATCACCATCATCACATGATATGTTTGAATTGTGGAAAAGTCTTTGAATTTGAACAGGACATGATGGAAGGTCTTGAAGAGGAAATCAAAGCAAAGACTGGTTTTAAAGTAATCGATCATGAGGTTAAGCTTTACGGGTACTGCACAGAATGTGGAGGAAATACGTAATTGAGTAACAACCAAAAAGAAAATACATCCAAGCTGCAGATAATCCCACTTGGTGGATTGGAGCAGATTGGAATGAACATTACTGCCTTCAGATATGAAGACAGTATCATTGTAGTGGATTGCGGTCTTGCTTTCCCAGAAGAAGACATGCTGGGAATTGACCTTGTAATCCCGGATATCACATATTTACAGGATAACATTGACCTTGTTAAAGGTATGGTTATCACCCATGGTCACGAAGACCATATTGGAGCTATCCCTTATGTGCTCCATGAAATGAATATACCTCTTTATGCAACCAGACTTACTATGGGCATAATTGAGCGTAAACTTGAAGAACACAATCTTCTTGGCAATACCAGAAGAAAAGTAGTAAAGTTTGGCCAGTCTATTAACCTTGGCCAGTTTAGAATTGAATTTATCAGAACAAACCACTCTATAGTAGATGCAGCTGCACTGGCTATATATTCACCAGCCGGAATTGTAGTACATACAGGAGACTTCAAGGTAGACTATACACCTGTATATGGTGATCCTATTGATCTTCAGAGATTTGGTGAGATTGGTAAAAAAGGCGTTCTTGCCCTTATGTGCGATTCAACCAATGCTGAGAGACCTGGTTTCACTGCTTCTGAGAGAACAGTTGGAAGAGCCTTTGATAACCTCTTCGAGGAACATCAGAACAACAGAATCATAATTGCTACTTTTGCTTCAAATGTAGACAGAGTTCAGCAGATTATAAATACAGCTTATAAATTTGGTCGTAAGGTTGTAGTCGAGGGAAGAAGTATGGTCAATATTATTGATATTGCCCAAAAGCTTGAGTGCATCCAGATTCCAGAGAATACACTTATAGATATTGATGAATTAAGAAATTACCCTGATAACAAAACTGTTATCATAACTACTGGTAGCCAGGGAGAAAGTATGGCTGCTCTTAGCCGTATGGCAAGCAACCAGCATAAAAAGATATCTGTTGGCGTTGGCGATACAGTTATTTTTTCAAGTAATCCTATTCCTGGAAACGAGAAAGCTGTTACCAACATTATCAACGAACTACTTCAAAAGGGGGCAGAGGTCGTATTCCAGGATGTTCACGTATCCGGACACGCATGCCAGGAAGATATAAAGCTCATTTATACACTAGTACGCCCAAAGTACGCTGTTCCGGTACATGGAGAATACAGACACCTTATAGCTCAGAAAAATATAGCTTTGGATCTTGGTATACCAAAGGAAAATATTTTCATTCTGCATTCCGGAGAAGTGCTTGAACTTGATGATAATGGAGCAGAAGTAACAGGAAAAGTTCCGGTAGGTGCAATCCTTGTAGATGGTCTTGGAGTAGGTGATGTAGGCAATAAGGTACTTCGCGACAGACAGCATCTTGCAGAGGATGGTATAGTTATAGTAGTATTTGGTATTGATAAAGAGAACCAGGTTCTTACTTCAGGACCTAGCGTAGTATCCCGCGGATTTGTTTATGTTAAGGAGTCTGATAAGCTTATAGAGGATGTTACAGATCTTGTGCTGGATGAAGTAACAGAGGCACTTGATAAGGGCATCACAGATTGGGGCAAGCTTAAAAAGATAGTTATGGAGACACTTAGCGACTATCTGTGGAAAAAGACAAAGCGCAGACCAATGATACTTCCAATTATCATGGACGATCACGCCTGACGTTTAGGGAGAAAAATAATGAATAGCAAGAGAGTAGGGCTGGGCATTCTGGATACGATTGTCAAAATTGTTATTGTAATCGTGGCAGTAATGCTGATAACTAAATATGCAAAAGAAGCCTATGATTTTGGTTACCACATTTTTTACCAGGTACCTGTAACCACATCAGGTGAAGGGAAAACTGTCAGGATAACAATTGATGACACTGTTACAGTAACTGAACTTGCCAAGCAGCTTGAGGAAGTTGGTCTTATTACAGACTGGAAGCTGTTTTACGTTCAGGAGTACTTTTCTAATTATCATGACAAAATCGTTGGTGGAACCTATGAACTTAGCTCAACCATGACAGCAGATGAGATGCTGGAGGTTCTTACAGCAAATTACACCGAATCTGATGATTCAGATGGAGAAAGTTAAATAAAATGATAGATAATGAACGCATGTCCGCTTTTATAAATTCTATGGACAAAGGGAATGCGCCATATCTGGATGAACTGGAAAAAGAGGCTCTGCGGGGGGAGGTCCCAATTATCCGAAAGGATACGCAGAGCCTTTTAAAGTTTTTGTTAAAACTTAACAGACCGGTAAACATCCTTGAGGTTGGCTGTGCAATAGGATTTTCAGCACTTTTGATGGCGGAATATTCTGAGGATGACTGCAAAATAACTACAATAGAAAAATATGAAAAACGCATTCCCGTGGCTAAAGCAAACTTTGAAAAATATGATAAAAACCATAAGATAACTCTGATTGAAGGTGATGCTACTGAGGTTTTAGCAGAGCTTTCGCCAGGATACGACTTTATTTTTATGGATGCAGCCAAGGGGCAGTATATCAATTTTTTACCAGACTGCATAAGAATATTAAATAAGGGCGGAATGCTTATTTCTGATAATGTGCTTCAGGATGGAGACGTTATAGAGTCCAGATTTGCTGTGACCAGGCGAAACAGGACTATACATGCCAGAATGAGAGAATATCTATATGAATTAAAGCATAATGATCAATTGGAATCAGTAATTCTCACAGTTGGCGATGGAATGACACTTAGCGTTAAATTGTAATTTGGTTATAGATAGAAAGTAGGAGATTTATGAAAAAACCTGAATTGTTAATACCGGCAAGCAGCCTTGAAGTATTAAAGACTGCTGTTATATTTGGTGCGGATGCGGTATATATCGGCGGAGAAGCTTTTGGACTTAGAGCAAATGCCAAGAATTTTTCAAAAGAAGATATGAAGGCCGGAATTGAATTTGCACATCAGCATGGAGTAAAGGTCCATGTAACAGCCAACATTCTGGCTCACAACTATGATCTTGAAGGAGCAAGGGCTTACTTTCATGAATTGAAAGAATTAAAGCCAGATGCGCTGATCATTGCAGATCCTGGAATGTTTATGATGGCCAAAGAAATCTGCCCGGAAATAGAGCGCCACGTGTCTACTCAGGCTAATAATACCAACTACGAGACCTATAAGTTTTGGTATAACCTTGGTGCAAAACGTGTTGTTGCAGCAAGAGAGCTTTCCATGAAGGAAATAAAGGAAATCAGACAGAACATACCTGAAGACCTTGATGTAGAAGCATTTATTCATGGAGCTATGTGCATATCCTATTCAGGAAGATGCCTGTTATCGAATTACTTCACAGGAAGAGATGCCAACCATGGTGCCTGCACTCACCCTTGCAGATGGAAATACGCTGTTGTAGAAGAGCAGAGACCTGGAGAATACCTTCCGGTATATGAAAACGAAAGAGGTACATACATCTTTAACTCTAAGGATTTATGCATGATAGAGCATATTCCTGAGCTTGTTGATGCAGGAGTTGATAGCTGCAAGATAGAGGGAAGGATGAAAACCGCTCTTTATGTAGCAACAGTAGCAAGAACCTACCGTAAGGCCATTGATGATTATTTTGAATCAGAAGAAAAATATCGTGCAAATATGCCTTGGTACCTTGATGAGATATCAAGATGTACCTATCGTCAGTTCACTACAGGCTTCTATTTTGGCAAGCCTAGCAACGAGACACAGATATACGACAACAACACCTATGTAAATGAATATACTTACCTTGGTATCGTTGGCAGTGTCGACGAAAATGGTAGAGCAAAGATTGAACAGCGTAATAAGTTCAGTGTTGGAGACAAGATTGAGATAATGAAGCCTGATGGAAGAGATATCGAAACCATAGTTAAAGGAATCTACAATGAAAAGGGCCAGTCAGTTGATAGCGCTCCACATCCAAAGGAAGTTCTGTATCTGGAGCTTGATCAGGAAACAGAGCAGTATGATATCCTTAGAATTCACGCTCCACAAAATGGTAATCTGACCAAGTAATAGCCAGATTTGGAACGGCTTTGAGTAATAATAATATTTTTTTACACCATAAGAAAATAAAAAAACTGTTAAAGAAAGCTTGCAATCTTTAACAGTTTTTTTTATATTGATACTGTTTAAAGAAAATTGAAAGGATACTGATACATGAGCGATAGAGTAAATGTAGAAGAGATTTACGGCAAAAACGTCTTTACGCTTGAAAAAATGCGTGAGAGACTTCCAAAGAACGTATACAAAGAAGTCGTGAGCGTTATGGAAAATGGCGGAGATTTATGTATGGCATCAGCTGACGTAGTTGCTAATGCTATGAAGAACTGGGCGATGGAGAATGGTGCAACTCACTACACTCATTGGTTCCAGCCACTTACAGGTATTACTGCTGAAAAGCATGATGCATTCGTTACAAGCACTGGCAAAAGCGGCCATATGATAACATCTTTTTCAGGCAAAGAACTCGTAAAAGGCGAGCCTGACGCATCTTCATTCCCATCTGGAGGACTTCGCGCAACATTCGAAGCAAGAGGATATACAGCATGGGATATCACTTCACCTGCATTTTTAAAGGAATCCGGAGCAGGTGTCACACTTTGTATCCCAACAGCTTTTTGCTCATATACAGGAGAAGCTCTTGACAAGAAAACTCCACTGCTTAGATCCATGGAAGCGGTAAATAAGCAGGCACTTCGTATTGTAAAGCTTTTCGGCAATACCAAGGCAAACAAAGTAAATGTATCAGTTGGTCCAGAACAGGAATACTTCCTTATAGATTGGGAAAAGAGTCTTCAGAGAGAAGATATCATCTTCACAGGCCGTACTCTTTTTGGTGCACCGGCTCCAAAGGGACAGGAAATGGAAGATCACTACTTTGGTGTAATTCGTGAGCCTGTTGGAAAATTCATGAAAGACTTAAATGTTGAGCTTTGGAAGCTTGGTGTACCAGGCAAAACACAGCACAACGAAGTCGCTCCAGGTCAGCACGAGCTTGCTCCTATTTATGAAACAGCAAATATCGCGGTAGACCACAACCAGATCATCATGGAGACTATGAAGAGAGTAGCTGAACATCACGGTATGAGATGTCTTTTGCATGAAAAACCATTTGCCGGTGTTAATGGTTCCGGTAAGCATGATAACTGGTCACTTTGCACAGATGATGGTGTAAACCTTCTTGATCCAGGGGATACACCAAATGAAAATATTCAGTTCCTTTTTGTACTTGCATGCGTTCTTAGAGCCGTAGACAAGCATGCAGACCTTCTCCGTCAGAGCGCAGCTGATGTAGGTAATGATCACAGACTTGGCGCAGACGAGGCACCACCAGCAATTATCTCTGTATTCCTTGGAGAGCAGCTGGAGGATGTTGTTAAACAGCTTATTGAAACAGGTGAAGCTAAGCGCTCTAAACGTGGTGGAAAGCTCAAGACAGGTGTATCAACACTTCCTGAGTTTGAAAAAGATGCTACAGATAGAAACCGTACTTCTCCATTTGCGTTTACAGGTAATAAGTTTGAGTTCCGTATGGTTGGTTCTTCAGATTCCATGGCCAGCCCTAATACAACTCTTAATACAATAGTTGCAGAGAGCTTCTGTGAAGCTGCAGACAGACTTGAAAAGGCTGACAACTTTGAGCTTGAAGTTCATGACATCATAAAAGAGTATCTTACAAAGCATCAGAGAATTATCTTCAATGGTGACGGTTACTCAGATGAATGGAAGGCTGAAGCTGAGAGAAGAGGACTTCCAAACATTAAGTCCACAATCGAAGCTGCTGAGGTTCTTACCAACAAGGATGCAATTGAGCTCTATGAGAAATTTGGTGTATACACCAAAACAGAGCTTGCTTCACGTAAGGAAGTCATCTTTGAAACCTATGCAAAGACTATCAATATTGAAGCTCTTACGATGATTGATATGGCATCAAAGCAGATCATACCAGCAGTAATGAAGTATGCGGGTCAGCTTGCAAGAGATGTGAATGACATTAAGGCAGCAGGCGCTGACGCTTCAGTTGAAGCAGAAGAGCTGGCAGAGATTTCAAAACAGCTTTCATCCCTTAAGAAAGCTCTTGATAAGCTTAAAAAGGATGAAGAAAAAGCCAGAACAATCGAAGATATGCGTAAGCGCGCTTACTTCTACAAGGATACAGTTACTGTTTCAATGGGGAAGGTAAGAGAGCCGGCAGACAAGCTTGAAATGCTTGTTGATAAAAAGGATTGGCCATTCCCAACCTATGCAGACCTTTTGTTTGAAGGCTGATCAAAGAAAAATAAGGCTGTGAAAAATGAAAAACATTTTTCACAGCCATTTTATGCTCGATAAGATGTAAAAAACAAGCACAAAATAACGATTTTTATAAAAAAACAAAAAAAGTGCTTGTCAAAGATGACCTTTTCGTGTATAGTATTATCTTGTCGGTAGGACAAATAATTAAATATTGGGATATCGCCAAGCGGTAAGGCAACGGACTCTGACTCCGTCATTACGCAGGTTCGAATCCTGCTATCCCAGCTAAAAACCTCAGCTATTATGGCTGAGGTTTTTTACATAATTGGAAAGGCGCAGCTCTCATGAGAAGAAGAAAATGAGAGGTCAGTTACTCACTTATGAGTAGCTGACCTCTCGATTATTTTACTTTAGAAGGCAGAGTTTCTGCTCTTTCTGCAATATTCTGTTTGAAATTGATGATTTCATGGTCATATTCCTCGTCCATGTATGAAGAGTGAATAAGGAAATCAGCTGTAGCTTTGTTGTTTGCAAAAGGAATGTCATAAACCTGTGCGATTCGCATAAGAGCCTTTACATCAGGATCATGAGGAGCTGCTGTAAGGGGGTCAGAGAAAAAGATTACGAAATCAATTTTGCCCTCAACTATTTTTGCACCAATCTGCTGATCACCGCCAAGAGGACCGGAATTGTAGCCACGCACAGGAAGATCAGTTGCATCTGTGATCATACGGGCAGTTGTGCCTGTTCCGCATAAAAAGTGCTTCTTTAATGTTTCTGCATTGTCCTTACACCACTGTATAAGCTCAGCTTTTTTGCCATCGTGGGCAATTAAAGCAATATTCTTTTGCCTTTTTATAGTTAAAGTAATTGTGTCTGACATAAGTAAAATCCTTTCCCAATAATTATAATCTATGTTGCACTACGTGCTTATAAAGACACTGGTGCTATATGCCACATATTATATATATATACTAAAGATAAATTCAAGGTATATACCTCGAAGAATAATAAGAAAATTAGGATTTTATTAATAATCTTTCAGAAATGTTACAAATATGTTAAGATATTTACGTTTGAAAAGTAGTAATAGCATGATGCACTTAAAAAAATCGAACAAATATTTCAAAAAACAAAAAAGTATTACATAAATATTGCAATGCGCAACAAAATGCGCTAAAGTATAAACAGTTGAAGCGCAAAGTCAAGCGTAGCAAGGGTTACGGGGTGTTATGCCCTGTAAATGCTTACAAATACTGAATTTGCACATGAGGGACAATATGAATCAGGCTTCATTAGGGTTTTACACAGACAAGATATTACATTATGCAGCGGTTGATGAATCTGATATTAAGTACAATGACATTGTTTCAGAACTATCACAGAACATTGTAGCTACCATACAATACACAGACAAAAATGAGCTATGCTCAAATTGTATAAGGCTTATAAGAGTTTTACCGGATGTATCTAATAAATATGTGGCGCATGACATTAGTAGAGCGGCATTTAAGATAGCCAGGTATTTATCTGATAACTCCAGTGAAACTGAGTTTCTGCCAGTTTTATTGTCGTACTTAAGAGATGACCTTTTTGTGCAGTACACTCGGAATATGTCCATATATCTGGCTATTGTGCAGTCCTTTTATGAGAACTGCACAGGCTTTTTTCCAAAGCTGAATCGCTATGGATACAGAGACGTGGAGAAGATTCTTGGGGAAACCGATTTTGAAGGAAGTATGGATATTCACTATTTGGACGTGACCTATAAATGCACGCTGATGGCTGATCATATGGCAAGCCGTGGCTATGAGGTGGAGAATTATAACTTATATAAAGAAATAGCAACGCTGTATCACGTATTTAGGGAATTTGCTGACAAAGAATACGGTACCATGTCCTATAATCAGCAAAAGGCCAATAAGGTTTACAAAAAGAGTCTAAAAAAACCAAGGGTTTATAAAAAAGACACTGAAAATGAACTGGAAAAGCATCCTATATGGCTCGCAATGGCCTATGCTACAGCCCGCATTACACAAAATGTTGATAAAGAGTACGTTCTGTGTAAAATGCTTGGCTATAGTAGCAGGCTCAATGAACTGGATGTTCACATGAGAGAAATCAGGAAACAAGAATTGTTTCGTCTGAGTGTAATGACAGTTGTGGGTTTAGCAGCGATTTCAATTGGATTGTGGCTGTATAAATACCATAAATGCCTGACTATTGTGCTTCAGCTACTTGTAATAGCTGCAATTGAAGTATGGCGAGAGCAGGATATCAAAATCTCTCCCCTATGGTATGTAGGATACCGCTATATAGGACCTGCTTATTGGTTTTATAACAAGTGGTAATCATAAGTCTGTGAGGAAACATGCTTTTTCACAGACTTTTTGATTAGGATTAATCTCTGTCATGAGTTATACTAGACTATATAGTTTGCGGGAAAGTGAGAAAACGTTAATGTATAGCTTTGAATCAAGGATAAGATATAGTGAGATTGACAATAGAGGCACCCTTTCGCCTGAAGCTCTGATGAATTATTTTCAAGACTGTTCAACATTTCAGACTCAGGATGGGGTTGTGACCATGGAAGTCATGCACGAGAGGAATCTTGCGTGGGTAGTATCTTCCTGGCAGGTTGTTATAAACCGTATGCCACGCCTTGGTGAAGAAGTTGTGATAGGTACGCTTCCTTATGAGTTAAAAGGCTTTATTGGAAAAAGAAACTTCTTTATGGATACAAAGGCTGGCGAAAGACTGGCTTTTGCCAATTCAATCTGGTCACTTATCGACATAGAAAAAGGCGTTCCTAGCAGAATTACAGAGGATATACTGGAAACATATCCCCTCGAGCCTATGCTTGAAATGGACTACGCACCAAGAAAACTTCCATTTCCAAAGCAGGCAGACGAGAATGGAATTTTTTGCCGGGGTGAAAAAATGCAGATAACAAAGCATAATCTGGATACAAATCAGCATGTAAACAATGCTCAGTATATCATCATGGCCCTGGAGGCTGTAAAAGACCTTATGGAAAAAGGTTTAGTGCCTTCCTCGGAAACTATTGTGGAACATACAGAGAAACCAATTTCCTATGGCGATTTATCAGATGAAGTATTTGACTATGCTCTTTTGAAACAGATAAAGGCAGAATACAAGAAACAGTCACATTTGGGTGACATAATAGTTCCTGTTGTAAATTATAGAAAAAGCGTTGATAATATATATACAGTTTCCCTTCAGGACGAAAATGGAGATGCTTATTGCAATGTTGAATTTGCTGTAAGGTGAGATGGACTTTCGGCAAATGGGAGTAGCGGATTTTCAGGCAGGGGAGCCTGATACAGAAAGGACGGTAGACTAATGATAAGACTTGGAGAAAAACAGAATTTAATAATTGTAAAAAAGGTAGACTTTGGCGTATACCTTGCGGAAAATGAGGAAACTGCAGAAACAGACAGAGTCCTTCTTCCTAAAAAGCAGGTGCCACAGGATGCTGAAATTGGTAGTGAGGTAAGCGTTTTCATCTACAGAGACTCAGATGACAGAATGATTGCAACAACTACAACGCCAAAGATTATGCTTGGCCAGGTAGCTATGCTTCGCGTCAAAGAAGCTACCAAAATAGGAGCATTTATGGACTGGGGCCTTGAGAAGGATGTGCTGCTTCCATTTAAGGAGCAGACCAGAAAAGTAAATGCAGGCGAGGATGTTTTATGTGCATTATACATAGACAAAAGTGACAGACTTGCAGTAACTATGAATGTATATGAATTTTTGCGTACGGATAGCCCTTATCAGAAGGACGACAAGGCAAGAGGTACTGTTTATGAGATGAGCAAAAACTTTGGTGCGTTCGTAGCAGTAGATGATATATATTCAGGACTTATTCCGGTAAAAGAGATCACATCAAACCTTAAAATCGGAGATGATGTTACAGTCAGAATTACCGGCATAAAAGAAGATGGTAAGCTGAATTTAAGTCTTCGTGACAAGGCATATCTGCAGCTTGACACAGATGGCGAATATATCATGAAATACATGGATGCCCACAATGGCAAAATATCTTTTACTGACAAAGCTGATCCGGAAATTATCAAAGCTGAGATGCAGATGAGTAAGAATCAGTTTAAGAGAGCTATTGGGCACCTTATGAAAGCCGGAAAAGTTCAGATATTAGCAGACAGTATTGAAAGGATAGACGGTTAAATGAACTCAAAAAAAGCGGGTTGGCTATTTTTATGCATGATTGTATGCATGGTGGCCGTGTCATTTGCTACAGAACTGCTTGCTCTGATCTTTAATGTCAGTTTATCTTTAGCGGCAAGCAACTTTATAAGTGAGATGAGCATGTTTATACCAGCGCTTCTTTTTATGGTATGTACCGGAGAACGCTTTATGGACATGTTTCCCATAAGAAAGATCAAAATAACTACAGCACTGTTGGTACCGGTATATCTGATTCTGATTATGCCACTGTGCTATTTTGCCAATTCCATTACAATGCTGTTTGTGGAAAATACAGTACAGGCAGCTAGTGGACAGATACTGGCAATGTCAGTTCCACAGATGATTCTGTCCATAGGAATATTTGCTCCATTTATTGAAGAATGTTGCTATAGAGGAATTCTTTTCCAAAGCTTCAAAAGGAGTACAAGAATTATAGCTTCAATTGTAATTTCTTCACTGTTATTTGGACTTATGCACTTAAATCTTAACCAGGCAGCATACGCATTCCTATTAGGAATGATGTTTGCAATACTGGTTGAAGCAACTGGTTCGCTGATACCATCCATGATGGCGCATATGCTACTAAATACATCTCAGGTGTTGATGCTTTACTGGGAAAATAATTACGGGGAAGAGATACTTGAGGCTGCTGAAAGCCTTAGTGAAGCAGATACAAAACAAGCTCTTCTTATGGCTATTGGGCCATTGGGAGTAGCTGCAGTAATTGGTTCAGCCATTGCAATATGTATTGCTTATTGCATGGCAAAAAATGAAGGAAGAGGTGACTACTTTAAATCAATCACCCGTCTCCAGCCAATGCGTGATGAAAATGGCAAAAAGGAAAAGGTGGTTACAATTCCACTTATCTTTGCTATAGGCATATGCCTGATTTTCATTGTTATGTACATGATCATGTGATTTTTATTTGGGGTAAAGGATAGAATTTTGGGGACAGGAAAAGGCGCCAGCTAAAAGCCGACGCCTTTGGCCAAGGACCTCTGGCCTATTCACAGACGTATATCAATATTGGAGCCAATATTAGGATTGACAGACAGTTCCATAGAATTGTCCATCATATCTGTCAGTGTATCAGTTGTTTCTGAGACCATATCAAGGCTCTGGGATAACATTGCTACACCAACATTGTTCATAATACGATTCTGTGACAAGACCATTGATAATTCGGCAATATCCATGGTCGCCTCCAATCTGCACATAATATCTATGTGCGGGCCGAAAAGGATGAACATACTCCTATCTCATATATCGGAAAAAATAATGTGATCCTAAAGAGGGAAAAGTTGGGGAAATGCGAAAAATAAATTTGATGGGGATACCGCTTAAGGATATGTTTTTACGTGAGTCCTTGCAGCAAGTGGAAATCTTTTTAAAAAACGGTGCACTTAATAGTGTTATATATCTAAATATTCCGTTACTGGTTAAAGCTAAACAGGACTCGGAAATCAGTGATTGGATTCAGCAGGCTGATATAACAGTTTTTGGAGACAAGGAGATACTTAGTGCCTGCGGTATTACAGCGAGAAATCGAATTGAAGAAGCTGAAAACTTTGCTTTTCTGACTTCTCTCTTAAGCAAGCTGGCATATAAAAGATATTCTGTATATCTGATATCAGATTCTGAACAGGGGCTTGATAAGCTCGGTGCCGATCTCGATGCAATCAGAGATGATTTAAATATTGTTGGTCAGGTAGTTTATGGGACTGATGATGACCAGAATGCAGGAGCCATAAATGACATAAACAGCGTGGTTCCACGTGTGATTTTTATGCGCGCTTCTGAGAAATTATGCATGCAATTATTGTCCAAAGACAGACATATGATCAATTCAGAAGTAATCGTATACCTGCCTGAAGACTTAAACATAGCAAGCCGTAGAAAGTCTGTGAGAGAAAAATTTGTACAAAAAATTTACCACAGAGTGTTCAAACGTAATGCAAATCAATATACGAACAGTAAAAATTAATAAAAGTACACAAATAAATGCTCCAATAATTGTAGATTTTTTGGTATCAATGCTATAAAATTATACAAAGAGGGGAATATCAAAGCGTGTAATTTTTACTATTACTACGCAGAAAGAGTGTAGAGATGATATCAAATCAGATTCTTCAAAATACCTTAGAAGGACTAAAAAACATATCACATGCTGAATTATGCGTGTTAGATGTTGATGGCAAGGAAGTTGCATCAACATCTAACGATTTTTTGAGATGCGCTGCCCCTGCAAGAGAATTTGTGGAATCACCAGCTGATTCTCAGGAAATTCAAGGCTATCAGTATTTTAAAATATTCGATGAGCAGCAATTGGAGTATATCCTTATTGTTCTGGGTGGTGGCGATAATGTCTACATGCTTGGAAAAATGGTTGCTTTCCAGATTCAGGGACTTTTAACAGCATACAAAGAGAGATTTGATAAGGACAACTTTATCAAGAATCTTTTGCTGGATAACCTGCTTCTGGTGGACATATATAGCAGAGCTAAAAAGCTCCACATCAAGACAGATGCAAGCAGAGTTACCATGATTGTAGAGTCTTCAAATGGACGTGAGCTTGGCGGCCTTGAAATGGTCAGAAACTACATAGGTAGCAGTAGCGATGATTTTGCCTCTGAAGTTGATGAAAACAACGTAATTGTTGTAAAAGAAGTTCAGGAAAATGGCAAAGGCTCAGACCTTGGCAAAATTGCCAAGGAAATGCAGGAATACCTTGAAAAAGAAGGCCTTGCAGATGTAAGAATTGCATACGGTACAGTAGTTGGCGAAATCAAAGAAGTCAGCCGTTCTTACAAGGAAGCCAAGATGGCCCTTGATGTAGGCAAAATATTCTTTGAAGAGCGTAAGGTTATCTGCTATACAGAGCTGGGTATCGGAAGACTTATTTATCAGCTTCCAATACCTTTATGCAAGATGTTTATTAAAGAAATATTTGATGGCAAAAACCCAGATGAGTTCGATCAGGAGACACTGACAACAATTGACAAGTTCTTTGAAAATAATCTTAATGTTTCAGAGACTTCCAGACAGTTGTTTATTCACAGAAATACTCTGGTTTATCGTTTGGATAAACTTCAGAAGAGTACAGGTCTTGATCTGAGAGTATTTGACGATGCAATCACCTTTAAGATTGCGCTCATGGTCGTTAAATACATGAATTATATGGAGAAGTACTCTTACTGATTCATGTAATAGATATGCACGCATTGAGGTTGGGGAGAATTAATGGAAAGAGTATTAAAAAAGAAGAGAAGCAGACGACAGCTGCCTGATGATGAAATCATCACTCTTGAAAATGTTACCAAATCGTATTCAAAGGGGGCTCCGGCTTTGAACGGAGTCAACCTTCACATTAGAAAAGGCGAGTTTGTATTTATAGTTGGTGATAGTGGTTCTGGTAAATCCACACTTATCAAAATGCTACTTAGAGAGCTTGTTCCAACTGAGGGAGAGATTAACGTACTTGGCTACGATCTCAATAGAATCAGACACCGCCAGATCCCAAAATTCCGTAGAAAATTAGGAGTTGTATTCCAGGACTTCCGTCTTTTAAAAGACAGAAATGTCTATGAAAATGTTGCTTTTGCGCAGCATGTTGTTCAGACACCTAGTAGAGAGATTCGCAGAAATGTGCCATCTATCCTTGCTACTGTTGGACTTGCCGGCAAGTACAAGAGTAAGATCACACAGCTTTCTGGTGGAGAACAGCAGAGAGTTGCTCTGGCAAGAGCGCTAGTTAATAAGCCTACCATTCTGCTTGCGGATGAGCCTACAGGAAACCTCGATCCAAATAATTCATGGGAAATCATGAAGCTCATGGAACAGATAAATGCCAATGGAACAACCGTTATTATCGTTACACATAACAGAGAAATCGTTAATGCCATGCAAAAACGAGTGATCACTATCAAAAAAGGCGTAATTATAGCCGATGAAGAGAAGGGTGTGTATATCGATGAGGATGAGTAGTTTCTTTTATACAATTGGACAAGGCTTCAAAAACCTTACAAGAAACAAATGGTATACACTTGCTTCTATCGCTACAATCAGTGCCTGCCTGTTTCTGTTTGGTATGTTTTATTCAATTGTAACTAATTTTGAACATGTGGTAAAAACAGCCGAAGAAGGCGTTTCAGTAACAGTATTCTTTGATGAGGGAACCTCTGAAGACCAGATGCTGGCTTTGCAGTCAACGCTTGGACAGAGACCTGAAGTCAGAGAAGTTGTATATGTTTCAGCAGATGAAGCCTGGGAAGGCTTTAAAGAAGAGTATCTTGGAGAGTATGCAGATGGCTTTACAGAAAACCCTCTTGCAGATTCTGCAAACCTTCAAATATATCTTAATGATGTATCTATGCAGCCTGCACTTGTTACATACCTTGAGTCAGTAGATATTGTCCGTGAGGTCAATCGTTCAGAAGTTACAGCAACAACTCTTAGCGGTGTCAACAAGCTCATAGCATACGTGTCAGTTGGAATCATAGCCATACTGCTTGCAGTATCCATATTCCTTATCAGCAATACAGTTACAATGGGTATTGCTGTAAGAAAAGATGAAATTACAATCATGAAATATATTGGTGCTACAGACTTTTTTGTAAGAGCACCATTTGTGATAGAAGGTATCCTGATTGGTATCATAGGATCATTACTCCCAGTGGTTATTTTGTACTTCATTTATAACCAGGCAATTACATATGTTGTAACAAGATTTGCCATGCTTAGTTCGCTTCTTAATTTCCTGCCTGCTGCGACAATTTTTGAAGCGCTGCTTCCAATATCACTTATCATTGGCGTGGGCATAGGCTTCCTTGGCAGCTTTACAACAGTTCGTAAGCATCTACATGTGTAATCAGAGGGAAAATGAGAATCTTTTATCGGAAAAAAAGTTTGCTAAATAGAATAGTTTCCATAATTCTTGTTATGGCTTTTATGGCAGTGGTACTAAATACTAGTACCACTGTTTCGTATGCAGTCACAGAAGAAAGTATAAAGCAAAAAGAAAGTCAGATTAGTGAAGCAAAAAAAGAACGAGACAGCATGAAGAGCAACCTGACTAACCTTGAGAAAATAAAGCAGGAACTGGAAAACACCAAATCTGATCTGGACGCATACATAAAGCAGCTTGATAGCTCCCTTACAGACATACAGACAAAAATAGATACACTCACGGAACAGATATCCACAAAGGAGACTGAGATTGAAGAAACTCAGGCAGAGCTTGAGGAAGCAATTGCAGTTCAGCAGGCTCAGTATGAAGCCATGAAGAAACGTATCAAATTCATGTATGAGCAAGGCGATACACTGTATCTGGAACTTCTGGTAGAAGCCGGAAGCTTTGCTGATATGCTGAACAAGGCAGAATATATAGAGCTTTTATCATCCTATGACAGACAAAAGCTTAATGAATATATACAGCAATCACAACTTATCGAGCTGACAAAAGAAGCTCTTGAAGAAGAAAAAGCGACTCTTGATGAAGCTAAGGCTGATGTGGAAATTGAGCAGGCCAATATGGAAGCACTGTTGGCAGAGAAAAACACCGAGCTATCCACTGTAAATGCAGATATTGAGAATAAAGAAGCTGCAATAGAAGAATATGAAGCGCAAATTGCTGCAGAGGATGCTGCAATCAAGGCTTTGGAAGCTGAAGTTGCAAGAGATAAAGCAGAACTTAACAAAATAAAATATGATGGCGGAATGTTTACATGGCCTTGCCCATCTTACACAAGAATATCTGATGATTACGGTATGCGACTTCACCCAACTCTGGGAGTTATGAAAATGCATAACGGAATAGACCTTGCAGCGCCAGGCGGCTCAGCAATACTTGCGGCATACGACGGAACAGTAGTTGCGGCATCCTACGAGTCATCAATGGGAAATTATGTTATGATAAATCATGGCGATGGTTTATACACCGTATATATGCATTGCTCTGCGCTGTATGTGTCTCAGGGACAGTCAGTAACAAAAGGACAGACTATTGCAGCGGTAGGCTCCACAGGAAGATCTACAGGCAATCATCTACATTTTGGTGTAAGATTAAATGGATCTTATGTCAGCCCGTGGAATTATCTTAGTAAATAATTGTTATGGGAATATATTTTCAAGAGGAGATATTAGATTATGGAAAACGAAAAAAATGAACAGATAATTGGGAATGATTCTGTTCAGGAACCTTCACAGTCTGAGTACTATCAGAATGAAGGACTTCCTAACGGACAAAATGTTTCCAATGCTCAGCAGCCGGCTGTCAAAAAAGGCGGTGCCAAAATGTTTGGATTTGGCTTCCTTGCAGGAGTAGCCATTGTAGTACTTGCAGGTGCCATTTCTATGTGGGTTTCATCTAAAATGGCTGCTTCTCAGGGTGTTGATTTAAACACTGTAAGTGTGGAAGATAGCGAACTTTTAAGTGATGAAACACTTCAGAAGATTGCAACTCTTGAGGCGGCAATAGATACATATTATTACAAGACAGATGTAAGCGTAGAGGATGAACAGGATGGTCTTTACAGAGGACTTCTTGATTCTCTTGGAGATCCTTACTCAGTATATTATACAGCTGACGAACTCAATGAACTTCTTCAGGATACAGAGGGTATCTATTATGGTATCGGAGCTTACGTAAGCATGGATCAGGATATTCAGATGCCAAGAATTTCTGGCTTTATCTCAGGTTCACCTGCAGAGAGCTCTGGACTTGCTGTAGACGATATCATCTATCAGGTAAATGGCGAAGATATTCAGGGCCTTGAGCTTTCAGACGTTGTATCACTCATTAAGGGTGAAGAAGGAACCTTTGTAACTATTACAGTAATAAGAGATAGCGACTACCTTGATTTTGAAGTAGAGAGAAAGAAGATTGAAAGCCCAACAGTTACATCAAAGATGTTGGATAACAATATCGGATATGTTCAGATCACAGAATTTGACGAAGTAACACCGGATCAGTATACAGAAGCAATTGCAGAACTTGAGGCAAGCGGAATGGAAGGACTTATCCTTGACCTTCGTTCTAATCCAGGTGGAAATGTATCTGCTGTATGCAGCATTGCAAGACAGATTCTTCCAGAAGGACTCATATTCTACACAGAAGACAGAGATGGAAATGTAGTTGAATATGAATGTGATGGCAAAAATCAGATTGATATTCCTCTTGTAGTATTGGTAAACCAGTACTCAGCAAGCGCATCTGAGATTCTCTCCGGAGCTATCAAAGATTACGGAATCGGAACTCTTGTAGGTGTAACAACTTATGGTAAGGGCGTAGTTCAGAGAGTATTTGATTTCTCAGACGGAACAGCAGTTAAGCTTACAATCAGCTCCTACTACACACCAGCTGGCAACAACATCCATGGCATCGGCATTGACCCGGACGTTGAGGTAGAGTTTGACAGCGAAGCATATCAGGAAGACAAGACAGATAACCAGCTAAATGCAGCTATTGAAGTAATGCTTGAAAAAATGGCAGAATAATTGATACCAAAAATAGAATAATAAATTACAAATACCTTTTTTGGAGATTATCATTTTACACGGTAATTCTCCAGGAAAGGTATTTTTTATACACAAAATCATAAAACAAAAACATTTATACACAAAATCATAAAACAAAAACATTTATTGCATTAATGAAAAATTTATGATAATATCTCATACGTTGTTCAATTCATGAATAATCTAATAATTATGGAAGTAGACAATACTTCTTCAAACCGATTTTCATCGGGAATTTTCAACTAAGTTTTTACAAAAAGCACAGGATTATTTGCCCTGCGAAAAAATGCAATTTCAAAAAAGGAGGAATTATGAAAAAATTGCTATATTTTTTAGGACTTAGAGTTTTACCGCTGGCGGGACTATGCGCAGCTGTGATTTTGACCCATACGCTGGTGGTATACTCCAAAGAAGAAAAAGAGATAAAAATTGAAGATGGGATAACCCTTAAAACTGTAGAAAATCAGGAGAATCTGATTTGGGAATATACGAAAGAAAAACCATGGTATTCCAAAAACGTATATGGTGCTGATCTAAAGCTGGAAGCGAATATAACAAGTAATATAAAACCTGATAATATAAGGATCACCACCAATGGAGAAGTAGTAAATGGCGCTGTAATAACTTCAACCTGGAAGGAAGAGCAAGAGGAAATTGAAGCGGATAAGTCAGATGAAAATGAAACCAAAGATGCTCAAAATGGCGAAGAACAAGAGGGACAGGTAAAGGTTGAATATCTGATAAATGCGGACACAGAACAAAATCAAAGCTATGCTCTTGAGTATGAAATAGAAGGCGAAAACTTTTATAAAGAAATCCCGGTAATGATAGATAATTCACAGCCGCTAAGTCAGGCGCAGATAGAGCTTTCTGAAGAATCAAAAGAAAGAATAATAGATATGTCAAAGTACGAGGGGCATACAGAAGAAAATGCCCTGTACACAAAAGATGAAGTCACTCTTGAATTTCAGATTCAGGATTTAAATTCTAATGGTTCAGACCTGTCAGAAATAATTGTTACATCCCAAATCGAAAATAAAATATATGGAATGATAAGTAAAGACACCGTAATAAAGCTGGAAAAAACAACTGATGAAGGCGGTAATCTTTTATACAATTCATCCATAAAACTTCCTGTAAATGGGGTTGCAGAGCAAAGGCAACAAATCACAAACATTAAAGTCCGTGATTTAGCAGGAAATGAAAGCGAAATTGAGAAAGAATTATATGAAACAGTTTATTTTCAGGACAATCAGGCCCCAGGAATTACTTTTTTTGACATGGTAATGGCGCAGCCTAAAGAAAACAAAGCTCACGACAATACAGCCCAGTTATCAGGCAGAACAGTTGGAGATGTTATCTATACAAGAGACAATATAACAGGAAAAATTAATGTCGAAGATGCGGGCATAATGCTCCCGGAAGCTTTTTGGCTTTATAACGGAGACAAAGAAATGAGCCAGGAAGAAGACTATAGCTATAAAGGAGAAAATACCTTTGAATACAGGTTGTTAAAAGAAGGTGAATATCAGCTTCGGGCTATGGCAATAGATATGTGCGGCAATGAGTCTGCCATGGTAGATGGACCATATGTGGTAATAGACAGGACTGCTCCCGAAATAGAGATATCTTATAGAGCAGTTGGAGATAAAGGGTTTTTCAATCCTGCAGGGGAAGATATGACCTATGTAAATGCACCTGTTACTGTACATGTGGAAGTAAGAGATACAAATATTAAAGCAGAAGATATTGCCCTTTCCATTATTTCAGAAAAGGCAGAACTCTCAGAGCAGGTTTTATTTGTGGAAACAGAGAATGGTTATGAAGCAAACATAGAACTTAGCCAGGATGCGTCGTACAGCATTGAAATAAAGGCGGATGATCTTGCTCTAAATAGCACTATATATCAGGGAAAAGGCTTTACGATTGATGCTACAGCTCCAAAAGTAAAAATTGAATTTGATAACAATGATCATAAAAATGAAAAGTATTATTCAAAATCAAGAAAAGCACTAATAACAGTTGAAGATATGACCTTTGACGAAAACAGTTCAGAACTTGTTTTGGAAAATTCGGAAGGCACAGACTTAAAAGGAATATGGGTCAAGGAAAATGAGGAACAATATACCATGACCATTCCTTTTGAAAATGATGGGACTTATTCAATTAAATTTAGGGCAGTGGACAAGGCTGGAAATAGAGCAGCAGAGCTAAATGTTCCAGAATTTGTCATCGATAAAAAAGCTCCGGTCATAAATGTCAGATATGACAATAGTATCTATGTAAATGAGAAATATTACAATAAGGCTAGAATGGCAACAATCACAATTGTTGACAATAGCCTTGATGGTACGGGTATAAGAATAAAATCGACTGGCGAAAGCAGAATAAATGAAAACCTTATAATAAATAATTTTGCAAAAGAGGCTGAAGATACTTACGTAGCAAAAATTTTATTTGAGGAAGATGGCTCCTATGCTTATGAAATAGAGGCAGAAGACCTTGCAGGAAACATGGCAGAGCCATATCTGCAGCAGGAATTTATCATAGATACAACAAAGCCGTCTCTTGAATTTACAGGAGCCGCGGACCACTCTGCCAATAACGGACCAGTAGAAGCTGGCGTAAAATATGGCGATGCCAATATAGACCTGTCTAAAACACTGGTATCCATCCATGGAGTCAAAAATGGAGACATAAATCTTCCCGTAAATCTATCCGGTGAAAATGGACTCTACACTCTTACTTATTCTGATTTTCCTGTAAAAAAAGAATATGATGACCTGTACATTCTTGAAGCAAAAATCTACGATCTCGCAGGAAATGAGACTATATCCCACATCACTTTTTCAGTAAACAGATTTGGCTCAATATTTGGAATTGACGAAGAAACAAGAACTCTTTTGGAAAAATATTATCTAAATAAGGCGCAGGCAGTAACGTTAATGGAAGTAAATGTGGATGATGTTATTCAAAGAGAACTTGCAGTTACAAGAGATGGTAAGAGCCTTAAATTAAAAGAAGGCAGAGACTATAACGTCTACAGACAGGGCAGTGATGAGAACTGGAAAGCTTATTACTACACCATTTCACCAGATTTTTTCAAAAAAGATGGCGAGTATCAGATAACTCTTTTTACAAAAGATAGAGCAAATAATGAGGCAGACAGTGGGACAAGCGGACAAAACATAAGATTTGCACTGGATAGGGAAGAACCATCAATTGCTGTCTCAGGACTTAAAGAAGGCAAAACCTATTATGAAAAAGAGCATGAGATAGCAATAAATGTGACCGATAACATGAACTTAAGTCAGGTTAGCATCTTTGTGGATGGCAGGGAAGAAAAAAGCTATAGCGAAGAAGAGCTTCTTGAGACAAATGGAGACCTTAAATATAAAATTCCAAAGTCTAAGAAAGTAAGAACAATAGCCATAAAAGCAACGGATCTTGCGGCTAACTGTAATGAAAAAGTATTTGGAGATGTGGTCGTAAATCCGGAAAGAGAAGGAGCCCAAAGGGTTGAACATGGCACAAATGAAGATTTTGATAACACTGCTATGTTGATAATAGGCATCCTTATTGTGGCGGTTATTGGTTCAGCACTGATTGGAGTCAGAAAAGTCAATGGTTAAAAGGAAAAAGAACGTAGTTTATGCGGTCTCAGAGCCTGGGCCAGTAAGGAATGTCAATCAGGATGCAGTTTTAGCAGAAACTGCCTATGGGAAAGATGGCGAGAGAATTGTACTCTTGGCTGTTTGTGATGGCATGGGAGGCTATAGCCAAGGAGAAATAGCGAGTGCTTTTGTGGTAGCCAGATTACAAAAATGGTTTAGAGAAAATTTAAAAGAAATAATCCATGAGGAGAAAAGCTTTTCAAAGATAGCCCTGGAGCTTGAAGAGGAAGTTCTGAGAACGGATCGGCGGTTAAAACAATACTCTGCTGCACAAAAACACCTCCTTGGAAGCACTGCGGTGATTTTTTTGCAGAGGGGAGATGACTATGTCCTTATAAACATAGGCGATTCGAGAGCGTATCTATATGAGATGGGGAGAATAGAACAGCTGACAACTGACCAGTCTCTTGTTCAAAAGAAAATTGAAGAAGGATTAATTACAAAAAGTGAAGCAGCAAGAAGCAATGAAAGAAGCGTTGTTTTGCAGGGCGTTGGAATAAGCATGCAGCTAAAGCCGGAATTAACCTTTGGGAAAATAAAAAAAGGCCAAAATATTCTGCTATGTACAGATGGCTTTTGGAGAAAAATTGAAGCGAGAGATTTTTTATTTCTTTTTCAGAAAAATGGAAACAGCTGTAAAACAAAGCTGAAAAAAGTAACGAAAGACCTGATACAGCGCGGCGAGACAGATAATTTAAGCGCAGTGATAGTGACAGATTAGAATGTAAAAATGGAGGAAATATGCTCCAAAACGGAACGCTTATAGATGGAAAATATAAGATTTTAAATGTAATCGGCCAGGGAGGAATGAGTACTGTATATCTTGCCATGAACGAGAGAGCCGGAAAACAGTGGGCAATAAAAGAAGTGCGGAAGGATGCGGTGGCAGATTATCGCATTGTAAAACAAAGCCTGATTGCGGAGACAAGGCTGTTAAAGCGCTTATCTCATAAATGCCTACCTTCAATTGTAGATATTGTAGACCAGGAAGACAGCTTTCTGATAGTTATGGATTACATAGAAGGAATTACTCTGCAGCAGGTACTGGAGGAAAAAGGGGCTCAGAAGGAAAGTGATGTTATTAAGTGGGCAGTGCAGCTCTGCAGTGTGCTGGGGTATCTTCATAACTGTAATCCGCCAATTATATATAGGGATTTAAAGCCTGGAAACATAATGTTAAAGCCTGATGGAGACATAGTCCTGATTGATTTCGGAACAGCTAGACAGTACAAGACTTCTAAGGAGGTGGACACAACCTGTCTGGGGACAATTGGTTATGCAGCGCCTGAACAGTTTGGAGGACAGGGACAGACAGATGAACGGA
The DNA here is from genome assembly GCA_045646185.1 of Butyrivibrio sp. Taxonomy (GTDB): domain Bacteria; phylum Bacillota; class Clostridia; order Lachnospirales; family Lachnospiraceae; genus Butyrivibrio. The sequence continues at coordinate 23,205 of JAZRKG010000148.1, read as the reverse complement.
CTGATATATATAATCTGGGAGCGACGCTGTATCATTTGATCACTGGTCAGAATCCGGCCAGGCCACCCTACAAAATATATCCGATAAGACATTGGAACATGTCCTTGTCCCAGGGACTGGAAAAAATAATACAAAAATGCCTTATGAAGGACCCGCAGCAGCGCTATAAAACAGCCGGAGAAGTATTGTACGACTTAAAGCACTATAAGGAACTGGACAGGACCTACAGGATAAAGGCTATGTGTAAGCTGACCACTTTTGCTGCAACCCTGATGGTTGCCTGTATGACTGGAATAATGACCTTTAGATATAGAGCTTTGGCAAAAGAGGCATTGCAGGAAAGTTACAAAGAATACCTGACAAGAGCTGCTGAAACAACGGAAGAATCAGACAGGTTTGAAGAATACAAGAATGCAATTTACCTTGATTCTGATGATAATACAGCTTATCTGGAATTGTTAAACAATCTTATTTTGCAGGATGATAACCTTACAAAACAGGAAGATGAACTACTTCGCGAAATACTGCTCATGCAAGATACTACAGGAAAAATTTGCGGCGAAGAGCTTGCAAAAAACCAGAAGGATTATGAGGAATTCTGCTACAAGTTAGGACTTGCGTACTTTTATTGTTACGAGGATGAAGGAAATAAACAGCTTTCGGCAAGGTGGCTTAAGCTGGCATCCCTCTCCCAGACTCTGCCTCTTTCGCAAAAAATAAGGGCAGAAAGACTTTATAACATATCCGCCTATTACAACAAGATTGGCAGAGAAAGTAAAAGTGGGGATGAGGGCGTAAGCTATATCAAATACTGGGAGGATTTGTGTAAGGCAGCAGAGGGAGACATTATAAATACAGATAACATGACCACAGCGATACTTGTGTATAACGAGCTTGCAACTAAAGTCTATGAAAATGTGCTCTGGTTTTATCAGGGAGGTGTATCTATTGATAATATCAGGCAAAAGCTTTCTGACATAGAGCTGATTCTGCAAAATGACCAGTCTATAAAAGAAGCAAATCTTACTACAAGAGAGAAGGAACTTCTAAATGAGCTGGAAGGCAATTTGAATAAAGCGCAGAAAGCGATAAATAATCTCGAAAAAAAGACCTGGGAGATACAAGAAAAATGGTAAATATGGCAAGTGTAGAAAATGTGGCAGCTGCAATTAGCAGATATGAAAGCTACACAAGGCTTTTGGGACTTGTAACGCTGGCTCTGATAATAGTGCTTTTTCTCCAATGGATATTTTTTAACATTCCATATGCATTTGCATCTATTACAGGAATTGCAGCAAGGACAGCAATTAAAAATTACAATTTTTCCCAAAGGAGCAGTTTACGGAATGAAACAGTAAAACTAAAAAAGAAGAATCGAACAAAATATAAAAATTTTATAATAAGACAGGAGATTTTGATGGCAGCAGAGCTCCCTAAAGAGCTGAAAGCATTGTAAATAAAGGAAAACTAAATAAAATTGTATCTCGTAAGACAGACTTACTGACATCTTGTGGAAAAAAATAGGAAGTGCTAAATTTAATTTCGTATCGTATTTTTTATTATTCAGGAGATAATGCATGGATGGTTTTAAATTGGTATCGCCTTTTAAACCGATGGGCGACCAGCCACAGGCAATTAAAGATCTTGTAGATGGTTTTAAAGCTGGAAATCAGTTTGAAACCCTGCTTGGTGTAACAGGCTCTGGTAAGACCTTTACCATGGCCAATGTTATTGCGGCTTTAAATAAACCAACACTTATAATTTCACATAATAAAACTCTGGCAGGACAGCTCTACGGCGAGATGAAGGAATTCTTTCCTGAAAATGCTGTTGAGTACTTTGTCTCTTACTATGATTACTACCAGCCAGAGGCTTATGTGCCTCAGACTGATACCTATATTGCCAAGGATTCAGCTATAAATGATGAGATAGATAAGCTCAGGCTCTCAGCTACAGCATCTCTTGCAGAGAGAAAAGATGTAATAGTTGTAGCCAGCGTATCCTGCATATATGGTCTTGGTAGTCCCGATGAATTTAAGGGAATGTCAATATCTCTGCGTCCGGGTATGGAAATAGACAGAGATACACTGATTCAGGAGCTTATTGCTATTCAGTACATGAGAAATGACATGGAACTGACCAGATGTAATTTCAGGGTCCGTGGAGACGTTATAGAAATAGCTCTTGCCAATGTGGATGACTACCTGATTAGAGTTGAATTCTTTGGAGATGAGATAGATAGAATCTGTGAGATTGAGCCGCTGACAGGTGTTGTCAGAAATAACCTTTCTCATATTATGATATATCCTGCATCACACTATGTTGTTCCTCAGGAAAAAATAAACAAAGCTTGTGAAAACATAGAGAAAGAGCTGGAAGACAGAGTAAGATTTTTTAAGGGCGAGGATAAGCTGATCGAGGCTCAGAGAATATCAGAGCGTACCAATTTTGATATAGAGATGATGCGTGAAACTGGATTCTGTTCAGGTATTGAGAACTATTCCAGACACCTTAATTTCATGGCTCCAGGGGAGCCTCCACTTACGCTCCTGGACTTCTTTGACAGAGATTTCCTCATAATAGTAGATGAGTCCCACATGACTATTCCTCAGATAGGCGCCATGTATCATGGAGATCGCTCCAGAAAAGAAACTTTGGTAAACTATGGCTTCAGACTCCCGTCAGCTCTGGATAACAGACCGCTTAACTTTGAAGAGTTTGAAACTCATATTGATCAAATGCTGTTTTGTTCAGCAACTCCAGGTAAGTATGAGCTGGAGCATGAGCTTCTTCGTACTGAGCAGGTGATCAGACCTACAGGTCTTCTGGACCCGCCAGTAGATGTAAGACCTGTTGAAGGTCAGATAGATGATCTTATTGGTGAGATCAGAACAGAGGTAGAAAAGAAAAATAAAGTCCTTGTTACAACCCTTACAAAACGTATGGCTGAGGACCTTACTGAATATCTTGCTGAAGCAGGCATCAGAGTAAAGTATCTGCACTCAGATATTGATACCCTTGAAAGATCTGAAATTATAAGAGATATGCGTCTTGACGTGTTTGACGTTCTTGTAGGTATTAACCTTTTGAGAGAAGGCCTGGATATTCCGGAAATCTCTCTTGTGGCTATACTGGATGCGGACAAGGAGGGATTCCTCAGGTCAGAGACCTCTCTTATTCAGACCATAGGCCGTGCTGCCCGTAATGCAGACGGACACGTTATTATGTATGCGGATAACATGACAGATTCAATGCGCAAGGCTATTGATGAAACAGAACGACGTCGTGCGATTCAGCAAAAATACAACGAAGAACATGGTATTACTCCGCAGACTATCAGAAAAGCAGTCAGAGACCTTATCAGTATAACCAAAGAAGTTCCTAAGGAAGAAGTCAGATTTGAAAAGGATCCTGAGTCCATGAGTCAGGAAGAACTTGAGAAGATGATTGCCCTTGTTCAGAAAAAGATGAAGAAGGCAGCAGCAGAGCTGGATTTCGAATCTGCAGCTACTCTGCGTGATCAGATGATAGAGCTAAAGACAAGCCTTAATGAACTAACTTCCGGAAAATAGAAAGAGAAAAGTATGTCAGAAAATAACGAGAGAATGACTAAATTAAACACTTCGGCCAGAAAGATTCTGCCAAGTGATGTGCATGATTATATAAGAGTAAGAGGTGCCAATGAGCACAATCTTAAAGGCGTGAATGTAGACATCCCAAGAGGGACACTTACAGTACTTACAGGACTTTCAGGCTCGGGTAAATCCTCCCTTGCTTTTGATACCATTTTTGCAGAAGGACAGAGAAGATATATGGAGTCTCTTTCCTCCTATGCAAGAATGTTCCTGGGACAGATGGACAAGCCAAATGTTGAAAAAATCGAAGGCCTGTCACCTACAATATCCATTGACCAGAAATCTACCAACAGAAACCCAAGGTCAACAGTTGGTACAGTTACTGAAATCTATGATCACTTCAGACTATTATATGCCAGAATCGGTATACCTCACTGTCCTAACTGCGGACGTGAGATCAGAAAGCAGAGCGTGGATGAGATGGCTGACCAGATTCTTGCCCTTGATGAAGGAACCAAGTTCCAGATACTGGCTCCTGTAGTAAGAGGTCGTAAGGGTGAACATACCAAGGTGCTGGACAGAGCTAAGCGCGGCGGCTATGTAAGAGTCAGAATTGACGGCAATCAGTATGAGCTTTCAGAAGAAATAAAGCTTGATAAGAATATAAAGCACAACATTGAAATAATCGTAGACAGGTTGGTAATTAGAGAAGACAGAGAGGGCATGAGAAGACGTCTTTCAGACTCTATTGAAAATGCCCTTGGCCTGGCAGAAGGACTTTTGATGGTGGACATTATTGATGGAGAAACTATCAACTTCAGCCAGAGCTTTGCCTGCCCTGATTGCGGCATCAGCATACCTGAAATAGAGCCACGAAGCTTTTCCTTCAACAATCCATATGGTGCCTGTCCGGTTTGCTTTGGACTTGGCTACAAGATGGAATTTGATGAGGATCTGATGATTCCGGATAAACGCCTGTCTATAAATGAGGGCTGTATCGTAGTAATGGGATGGCAGAGCTGTAATAAGGAAGGCAGCTTTAGTAATGCCACCTTAAAGGCACTTGCCAAGGAGTACAAGTTTAGCCTGGATACACCTTATGAAAAGCTTTCTGAAAAAGTCAGAAATATGCTTATCTATGGAGCTGATAAAACAGTTAATGTGCATTACAAGGGACAGCGTGGTGAAGGAGATTATCCTATCAAGTTTGACGGACTTATCAAAAACGTTGAGCAGCGTTACAAGGAGACCTTCTCTGAAGCAGCCAAGGCTGAGTATGAAGAGTTCATGCGCATAACTCCATGCGCAGAATGTAACGGACAGAGACTTAAAAAGGAATCTCTTGCAGTTACAGTAGCTGACAAAAATATTTTTGAAATAACCTCAATGTCCATAGATGAGCTCTATACATATCTTCAGGATATGAAGCTGTCAAAACAGCAGGAAATGATAGGCGCTCAGGTGCTTAAGGAAATAAGAGCAAGAGTTGGATTCCTTATTGATGTAGGCCTTGATTATCTGTCACTTTCACGTGCGACAGGTACTCTTTCAGGTGGCGAAGCGCAGCGTATAAGACTTGCAACTCAGATTGGTTCAGGACTTTGCGGTGTCTGCTATATTCTTGATGAGCCTAGTATAGGACTTCATCAAAGGGATAATGACAAGCTCCTTAATACCTTAAAGAATCTTCGAGACCTGGGAAATACTCTTATTGTAGTAGAACATGATGAGGATACCATGAGGGCAGCAGACTACATTGTGGATGTTGGTCCTGGAGCCGGATCCCACGGTGGAGAAATAGTAGCAACCGGTACAGCAGAGGAAATAATGCAGATTCCTGAATCTGTTACAGGCCAGTACCTTGCAGGCAAGCTCAAGATAGAAGTGCCTGATAAGCGCAGAAAACCAACTGGCTGGCTTAAAGTAGTAGGAGCGCAGGAAAATAACCTCAAAAATATTGATGTAAAGATACCTCTTGGCGTTATGACTGTAGTTACAGGTGTTTCCGGCTCCGGAAAGAGTTCACTTGTTAATGAGATTCTCTACAAGCACCTTGCAAAAGAGCTCAACAGAGCAAGAACAATTGCCGGCAAGCACAAAGATATCAAGGGCATGGAGCAGCTAGATAAGGTAATTGATATCGATCAGTCACCTATTGGTAGAACTCCAAGATCAAACCCTGCTACCTACACAGGCGTTTTTGACATGATAAGAGATCTCTTTGCAGGAACTCCGGACGCCAAGGCGAGAGGCTATGCCAAGGGAAGATTCAGTTTTAATGTAAAGGGCGGACGATGTGAAGCCTGCAGCGGAGATGGTATCATCAAGATTGAAATGCACTTTTTGCCTGATGTATATGTTCCATGTGAAGTCTGCGGAGGTAAGAGATACAATCACGAGACTCTGGAAGTAAAGTATAAGGGCAAGAGCATCTATGATGTCCTTGATATGACTGTAGAAGAGGCACTGGTATTTTTTGAAAATGTATCTTCCATCAAACGTAAGATACAGACTCTTTACGATGTGGGTCTGGGCTATGTAAAGCTGGGACAGCCATCTACAGAGCTTTCAGGTGGTGAGGCACAGCGTATAAAGCTTGCAACAGAGCTTAGTAAGGTCAGCACAGGTAAGACCATTTATATTTTGGATGAGCCTACCACAGGACTTCACTTTGCAGATGTGCAAAAGCTGGTGAAGATTCTGCACAAGCTTGTGGAAAATGGAAATACAGTAGTTGTAATAGAGCACAATCTGGATGTTATAAAAACCGGAGATTATATTATAGATATGGGACCTGAGGGCGGTTCAAAGGGCGGAACAGTAGTTGCCCAGGGAACTCCGGAACAGGTTGCCAAGGTAAAAGAATCTTATACAGGAAAATACATCAAGAGAATGCTTAAATAAGTCTGTAAACCAGGGCAGAAGTTAAAAAAATTCTGCTCTGGTTATCTAAAAAAATTCATTAATTCATTAAAGTTTCTAAAGATTTTGCCGATATAAATTCAAAGGATATTTGTGTACATTTTTAAATTTTTATTAACATATTTAAAAACAAGCCCCTTTGGTTTATAATAGCATTGTTAATTACCATAGGTTATTGTCGCTGATTATGCGCTAATATAAATGTTATTTAGTGAAAGGGGACCGCAGTACAATGCAGTATGCAGATATAGGAATTGATTTAGGTACAGCAAGTATTCTTGTTTACATCAGAGGAAGAGGAGTAGTTTTAAAAGAGCCTTCAGTTGTGGCTTATGACATAGATAACGACAAGATAATGGCTATCGGTGAGGATGCAAGACTTATGCTTGGTAGAACACCTGGCAACATCGTAGCTATCAGACCACTTAGACAGGGCGTTATCTCCAACTACAAGGTTACAGAGCAGATGATGAGACACTTCATTACCAAGGCTCTTGGACGTAAAAACCTTTTCCGTAAGCCACTCATAGCTGTATGTGTTCCATCAGGAGTCACAGAAGTTGAGAAAAAGGCCGTTGAGGATGCCACAAGAATGTGTGGCGCACGTGATGTAAAGATTATCGAGGAGCCAGTTGCAGCAGCAATTGGAGCCGGAATAGATATTACAAAGCCTTGTGGAAACATGATCGTTGATATAGGAGGCGGAACATCTGATATCGCAGTTATTTCTCTTTGCGGAACAGTTGTTAGTACTTCAGTAAAGGTAGCAGGCGATGACTTTGATGAAGCAATTGTTCGTTACATGAGAAAGAAGCACAATCTCCTTATCGGTGAGAGAACCGCAGAAGATATCAAGATCAAGATTGGATCAGCTTATCCACGAGCAGAAGCAGATTACATGGATGTTAGAGGAAGAAACCTTGTAACAGGTCTTCCTAAGACAGTCAGAATATCATCGGAAGAGACAGAGGAAGCTTTGAGAGAGCCTACAAGCCAGATTGTTGAAGCTATCCACTCAGTTTTGGAGATCACACCTCCAGAGCTTGCAGCAGATATTGCTGAGAGAGGAATCGTAATGACAGGTGGCGGAAGTCTTCTTAGAGGACTTGAGGATCTTATTGAAGCCAGAACCGGTATCAACACAATGACTGCTGAAGATCCTATGACAGCGGTAGCAATTGGAACCGGACGTTACGTTGAATCTCTTGCCGGATATAGAGAGGAGTAATCATTGGTAAAAGGCCTATACACTGCTTATACAGGAATGGTTCAGGAACAAAGGCGAATGGACGTGATCACCAATAACCTGGCGAACTTTAATACCACAGGTTATAAAAAGGAAGGACTCACAAGCCAGGCTTTTGATGAGCAGCTTGCGCTTAAAATCAAGGACTATACAGATGCGCCGCTGACAGCACGCAGAATAGGCTATATTACTCCAGGCGTCAAAATAGGACAGGGCTATACAGACTGGTCTGAAGGTCCTATGAGAGAGACAAATAATACTTACGACCTTGCAATAGCAGGGGATGGATTTTTTACTATAGAATATACCAACAAAGCAGTTAATGTAGAACGTGACGTGGCTAATGTAACAACCACTATGTATACACGTGACGGTAACTTTACCCTCACAACGGATGGCGTGCTTACTACACAGGATGGTGATTTCGTTCTGAGCAATGCAGGAGCACACATCACTCTTGATCCAAATCTCGATACTCAGATAAATACCAGTGGAGAGATCATTCAGGATGGTGAGGTAGTAGCAACACTCGGTATTGCAGATTTTGAGGACTACGATTACCTGGAACACTATGGCGAGAACTACTGGTATACCATTGATGGTTACACTGAAAAGGATTTTGAAGGCCAGGTTTATGCAGGCTTCCTGGAACAGTCCAATGTATCCGTAGTAGATGAGATGGTCAACATGATTGCTGTACAGAGGAATTATGAGACAAACCAGAAGATGATCACCACAATAGATGATACTCTTCAGACAGCAGTTACTCAGGTTGGCATTCTTTCATAACTGAAGGAGGTATAGTTCTATGGTAAGAAGCTTATGGACAGCAGCAACTGGCATGAACGCCCAGCAGACCAACGTAGATACAATTTCTAACAACCTTGCAAACGTTAATACTGCAGGTTATAAGGCTCAGGGCGCACAGTTTAAATCACTTTTATATCAGACACTTCAGACAACAACGACTACAGCTAACGGAGATCCAAGACCTACAACTTCACAGGTTGGACTTGGTGTTCGTACTGCGTCGATCAATTCATTCTTTTCGCAGGGATCTCTCCTTGCTAATGACAGCACTACAGCATTTGCTATTTCAGGAAAAGGCTTCTTTTCTTACAATGATGCAGATGGTAATCCATTATATACAAGAAATGGTGACTTTACCTGGGCTCTTGGTGACGAAGAAGGAACAGAACTTGTACTTACCACAACGGATGGTAACCCTATCCTCGATACAGAGGGTGAGGAAATCAGAATAGATGGTGGACTTATTGCAAATAAGCTGACAGTTGGAGCTGATGGTTCTATTTATTATCCAAATGATGATGGTGTACCTGAAGCCCTTGGACAGCAGATAGGTCTTTGGCAGTTCAATAACCCTGGCGGTCTTGAAAGAGTTGGAAGTACATCCTTTAGAGTAACAGCAGCCAGTGGACCAGCTTTAAATGAAGCTGAAGAAGACGAGCTTGATACAAGTGAAATTGTACAGGGCTATCTGGAAGGATCCAACGTAAACGTAGCAACAGAAATGGTTAACCTGATTGTTGCACAGCGTGCTTACGAGATGAACTCAACTGCCATCACAACAACTGATGACATGATGCAGACAGCAAACAACTTAAAGAGATAATAGGTACTTAGTTTGTTAAAGGAGGGGTAGCATGGCTTCACTTGATTTGTCCGGAATTAATGCTGATGCTTATAACCAATATGCTACAATGGAAGCAGCACAGGTTAGTGGCAATAATCTAAAATCCACATTGAGTAGTACAAGTAGCACTTCTACTGATGAAGAGCTTATGGATGCCTGCAAACAGTTTGAAGCATACCTTCTCGAGCAGGTCTTTAAAGAAATGCAGAAATCTGTAGATGCATTAAAGGATGAAAGTACTGTTGATAAATCCACCAGTACACTGGTAGACTATTTCAAGGGACAGACCCTTACAAAGATAACACAGGATGCCACAGAGACACAGGGGCTTGGTCTGGCACAGATGTTATATGAGAACATGAAGAACAATTACGGAATCTGATATTAAATACCAAAGAAAGTACACTCCGCTGACACAGCGCTGTCAGCGGATTTTTTATGGAAATGGAAAAAGTTAAGGGATATATAGATCATTTTATTTATAAGAATTCTGAAAATGGTTATGCCGTGGTCAATCTTATAACAGATACTGATGAGCTTACCTGTACAGGTAATTTTGGAACTGCTGACGTAGGAGATAATCTTGAGCTTGAAGGGGAATACGTTGAGCATGCCATATATGGTGAGCAGTTCAAGGTCTCAACTTATAGGATTACACTTCCGGATGACATAACTTCTATGCAGCGATACCTTGCCTCCGGCGCAATAAAGGGAATCGGAGAATCTCTTGCTGCCAAAATCATCAAAAAGTTTGGAGAAGAAACCTTTAGAATAATCGAGGATGAACCTGAAAGATTTGCGGAGATCAAGGGTATAAGTGAACGCAAGGCTATTGATATTGCCATGCAGATGGCTGAAAAAAGAGAGATGCGAGATGCCATGATGTTCCTACAGCAGTATGGTATTTCCAATAACCTTGCAGTCAAGATCTTTGAGCAGTACGGCACAAGAATCTATGCGATACTTAAAGAGAATCCATATCAGCTGGCAGAGGACATCGCTGGAGTCGGCTTTAGAACAGCAGATGAAATTGCAGAGAAAATTGGAATCAAGGTGGATTCTGACTACAGAATCAGAAGCGGACTTCTCTATACTCTTTCCCAGGCAGCAGCCGATGGAAATAGTTACCTTCCAAGAACTCTTTTGGTAAAAAATGCTGCGGAGCTCTTGAATGTTGAACTTGAAAATATAGATCAGCAGATAGATAACCTGCTGATGGACAAAAAGATAGTGATCAAGGGACAGGATCAGGTGTATGCCAGCTCATATTATTATGTGGAGCAGTCCTGTGCGGTGATGCTGCATGACCTTAATGTAAGAGATAGATTTGAGAATGCTGCTGAGGAACAGCGATTAAAAAATCAGATAATCGATCTTGAAAAACGAAAAGGAATAGAATTGGACGAACTCCAAAGAGAAGCTGTCCTTAAAAGTATATCCAACGGAATCGTCATTATTACAGGTGGCCCTGGAACTGGTAAGACTACTACCATCAATACGATTATTTCCTACTACGCCCAGGAAGGCCTTGATATTCTTTTGGCAGCCCCTACCGGAAGAGCAGCCAAACGTATGACAGAAGCTACCGGATACGAGGCAAGGACTATTCACAGACTACTGGAAGTAAACGGCGGAATGGCAGATGACAATAACAGAGGCAGCGCCAGATTTGAGAAAAATGCAGAAAATCCTCTGGAAGCAGATGCCATAATCATTGATGAGATGTCCATGGTAGATATGCATCTTTTCCATGCACTGCTAAAGGCTATTGTACCTGGAATGCACCTTATTCTGGTGGGAGACAGTTCACAGCTTCCAAGCGTGGGACCTGGACAGGTTCTACATGACATCATTGCCAGCGGAAAGTTTCCTACAATTGTTTTGCAAAAAATATTTAGACAGGCTGAAGAAAGTGACATAGTCATGAATGCTCACAGAATCCACAGAGGCGAGCCTATCAAAATGGATAATAAGAGCAAAGACTTCTTTTTCCTGGAAAGAAATAATGCGGAAGTAATCTATAAGCACATGGTTCAGCTGGTCAGAGATAAACTTCCGGGATATGTTAATGCGGGAACATACGATATACAGGTTCTTACGCCCATGAAAAAAGGGTCCCTTGGCGCAGAGACACTAAATGAAGTGCTTCAGAAATATTTGAATCCGCCGGATAAGCAGAAAAAGGAACATCTATATGGTGACAAGCTCTTTAGAGAGGGCGATAAAGTCATGCAGATCAAGAACAACTATCAGGCTGAATGGGAAGTTACTGGAAAATTTGGTGTTGTTATAGATCATGGAATGGGCATATTTAACGGAGATATGGGGATAATAACAGAGATAAATGATTATTCTCAGGAACTTATTGTAGAGTATGATGAGCATAGGAAAGTCAGATATTCCTACACTATGCTGGATGATATTGAACTGGCGTATGCCATCACAATTCACAAATCCCAAGGAAGCGAGTACCCTGCAGTTGTTATGCCACTTATGGGCGGACCAAGAATGCTTCTGAACAGGAATCTCTTGTATACAGCAGTTACAAGAGCAAAAGGAAGTGTAGTTATCCTTGGAACTACAGAAACAGTAAACACAATGATTGCAAATGAAGAACAGCTTCACAGATATACGGGACTTACAGACCGCATAGAGGATATATTTGCAATTGATTAAAGATATAAGAAAATGATTCAAATTAGTAATTCGAATAAAAGGCAGATGGCAAAAGCTCTGGATATACTGACGGGGTTAGTATATCCAAGGCGTTGCCCGGTCTGCGACGATATCGTTACACCTTTCGGTGAGACTATTCACAAAGAATGTAAAAAGAAAATACAGAAAGTAACAGGAGCCACCTGCTATAAGTGTGGAAAACCTCTGAATGAAAATATAGATTCTGTGGAATACTGTCAGGATTGCCTCAGGATAAGGCATAAATATGACAAAGGATATGCTGCACTGATTTATAGAAGTGTATCTGGCTCAGTCTATCGTTTTAAATATACAAAAAGAGCAGAGTATGCGGATTTTTATGCAGAGATCATTGAAGAGGTTCTTGGAGATAAACTGCGAGCACTAAAGGCTGACGCACTTGTTCCTGTGCCTATGTATGGCTTTAAACAGCGTGTTAGAGGCTATAATCAGGCAGAAATTTTGGCAAAGGCTATGGGAAGACGATTAAATATTCCTGTAAAAACGAACATAATAAAACGAACCAGAAATACTGTTCCCATGAAAAAACTTGACGAAAAGGCAAGGCGCAATAATTTGAAAAAAGCTTTCAATGTGACTCTAAATGATGTAAAATTAAAGAGTATAATTATAATTGATGACATCTATACAACAGGTAGTACCATTGATGAGATCGCCCATGAGTTTCGACAAGTAGGTGTAGAAAAAATCTATTTCTGCACACTGGCTATCGGGCAAACAATTTGACATAAATGGAGGTCAGGCTTATGAATCTACGTAACTGTTCAAGATGTGGCAAAATGTTTAATTATATTGCTGGAGAGCCACTATGCGATGATTGCAAAAAGGCAATCGAAGAGGATTTTCAGAAGGTAAAGAAGTACATTGATGAAAATCCGGGAGCGAGAATTGAAAAAATTGCTGAGGACAATGAAGTAACAACGAAGCAGATCAAGAAGTGGATCGCAGAAGAAAGACTTATGTTCTCTAAGGATTCACCTCTGGCTCTAACTTGCGAAAATTGTGGTGAGCCAATACAAACAGGAAGACTCTGTGCAAAGTGTAAGGCGGGTATAGCCAATAATCTTTCTAATAGCATTGCTAAGCCTAAGACACTTCAACAACCTGTGGCAAAGAAAGAACCTAAGGCTGGTATGCGCTTCCTGGATACATAAGGAGAAAACATGCTGGACGAAGAACGCGTAATCCTTATGACTAAAATGGCAGCCTATACTGCTCGTAATGGTCGTAAGAATGATGCTATGAATTCATATTTTCGAGGGGATTATGTTGGGTTTAACGTGCTTAAATCTGTTTTAAGTGCGACTCTATGCTACGCAATCATAGTAGCTGCATATTTAATCTACAACTTTGAAGATGTTATACAGAACCTTTACAACATGGACCTGCTTGCCGTAGGCAAGCGGTTCCTGTTGTACTACATAATAATGATTGTGGTATACGCCGTGATTTCCTACATAGTTTATTCTTACAGGTACTCCAAAATGAGGAAAGAACTAAAAGGATATTATGGTAACCTCCGCAGACTGGCAAAAATGTATGAAAAGGAATAATCTGTTATGACATCATTACTTGAAATAAAAGAATATATTAAGAATTTTTATATGAAATACGAGACTTACATCACTTATGGATGGAAATTCGTATTATCATTAATTGCACTTTGTGCGATAAATTCCAGAATTGGCTTTCAGTCATCACTTACATCATTTCCGATAGTATTGATGGCTGCTTTGTTGTGCTCTATTATGCCAAAGAACTTCATGGTATTTATGAGTGCTCTGTTCATAATCGGACATCTGTATGAGCTCTCACTTCCATGTATGCTGGCAGTAGTCATATTGTTTCTGATAATGTTCCTGCTTTACTTTAGATTTTCTCCAAAGGATACATTGGCTGTAATGCTTACACCTCTTTGCTTTTTCTTCCACGTACCATACGTAATGCCGATAGCAATGGGACTTTTAGGAACTCCTGTTTCTATCATTTCAGTATCCTGTGGTGTAATAGTTACTTACGTTATCAGATATGTTGCGGAAAATGCCACTGCATTTACCGCTGCAGCTGATTCAGAAGAAACTACTGTAGCCTTCCAGGCTGTTTTATCTGAGATATTAGAAAACAAAGCAATGCTTGCAGTAATTATTGCTTTTGCAATTACAATTGCTCTTGTATATGTGATCAGAAGACTTTCAATTGACCATGCGTGGACAATTGCAATCATTGCAGGTGCGTTGTGTGATGCAATCTGTATGCTTGTTGGAGATCTTGTTTTCGACACACAGATTTCAATCATTTCAGTAATATTTGGTGCTGTTGTAGCAGGACTTATTGCTAAATGTATTGAATTTATGGTATTTGATCTGGATTATACCCGCACTGAGAATGTTCAGTTCGAGGATGATGAATATTATTATTATGTAAAGGCGGTTCCAAAGGTTACAGTTTCTACACCTGAAAAAAAGGTCAAGAAAATTAACCGTTCACGCGCTCAGCAGGCGCGTAGAAGAGAAAGCGCTGACAGATAGAAAGAAATAAAATGGAGCAGATTGAATTCTTTTTTAACAACAACTTAACAAATCTGCACATGCCTACCATAAGGGCTGTTGATATTGTAGAGATACTGATAATAGCCTTTTTGGTATATCACATGTTGGTATGGGCCAGGAATACAAGACTATGGTCTCTTTTAAAAGGGGTCATAGTTATTGTTGTGTTTATAATTATTGCAGCTATCTTTGAAATGTCCACGATTTTATGGATAGTAGAAAATGTATTTAGCATAGCGGTAATAGCCATTGTGGTAATCCTGCAGCCTGAGCTTCGTAAAGCTCTTGAACAGCTTGGTAGAAGGAACTATTTTTCCAGTCTGTTTAATTTTACTGACAACACACCGGAGGGTAGATTTTCAGATAAGACTGTAAACGAGATTACAAGAGCCTGTGTAGAAATGGCAAAGGTACGTACAGGTGCTCTTATTGTAATTGAGCAGGAAAGCTCACTTGTTGAGTATGAAAGAACAGGTATTGATATAGATGGCATAGTTACAAGCCAGCTGCTTATCAATATTTTTGAGCATAATACACCGTTGCATGACGGCGCAGTTATAGTCAGAGGCAACAGAATCACAGCTGCTACCTGTTATCTGCCTCTTTCAGATAATATGTCTATTGGAAAAGAGCTTGGAACAAGACATAGAGCAGGTGTGGGAATATCTGAGGCAACTGACTCAATGACACTTATTGTTTCAGAAGAAACAGGAAAAATAAGCGTTGCTTATGAAGGACATCTTGAAAGTGCTGTTGATAGTGACAGACTTCGTGAGAGACTTCGTCAGATTCAGAACAAACCAAATGAAGATCATAAGAGAAGATCATGGAAAGGAAAGGCAAAGGCATGATAAAAAAGCTAACTTCCAATTGGGGACTTAAGCTTGCGTCAATTGTTTTTGCTGCAATCCTTTGGTTCCTGATTACAAACATTAATGATCCGGTTGTATCACAGACTTACTATGATGTACCGGTAACACTTAAAAATACCAGCCTTATTACTGACAATGGTCAGGTATATGAGGTATTGGATGAAACAGACGTTATTAGCACGGTTAAGGTATATGCACCACGAGCTGCAATAGACTCTCTCTCAAAGGACAATATTGTGGCTACGGCTGATGTTGCCAATATGACCAGTAATAACACTATTGCAATTACACTTACTACCAACAAGTACAGCAATGAAATAGAAAGTATTACAGGTAGTATAGATACTGTAAAACTAAGTGTTGAGGATAAGGCTACCAAGACACTTGCGCTTACTGCAACTACTTCAGGTACTCTCGAAGATGGTTATATAGTAGGTACAGTTAGTACAGAGCAGAACCTTATAAGAATCAGCGGACCTGAATCCGTTGTTGATACAATTAAGAGTGCTGTTGTAGATGTTGATGTAACAGGATTTACATCCAATATCGGAACAGATGCAGATATAAAACTCTATGATGAAGAAGGTAATGCAGTTCCGGAAGGAAATCTTACCATGAACATAACATCAGTCAGAGTTAATGTAACAATACTTGAGACCAAGAGAGTTCCTATTGTTTATACAATTACAGGAACCCCTGCAAGTGGCTATCAGCTCACAGGAGTAATTGATTCTACACCTGAAACTGTGCTCATAGCAGGCAGAAGCAGTGCTCTGTCAGAGGTTGATTTCATTGGTGTTACAGATGCACTCTTAAATGTTCAGGGGCTTACGGAAGATCTTACTACAACTATTGATATTACAGATTATCTGCCATCCAATATTGTTTTTGGTGACAGCGACTTCAATGGAATAGTTTCAGTAGTTGTCCATATAGAAGAAACCGTATCTGCCACAATTGATCTTGATGTTAATGACTTTACGATTAGTAATGTACCGGAAGGTTACAAAGTTACCATTGTTACTGGAGAAGAGGATGGTGACGATGTAAAGAGTATTACTGTTTCCGGTCTTCAGGCTGCGGTCAACTCTGCAAGTGCTGCTACCATTACTGGTGACATAGATATGCAAGAGTTCATGGATAGTAGAGAACTTGACATTTTGGTCACAGGAACGTATTCTACTTCGGTAGATTTAACACTTCCTGATGGAGTTACAACATCGGATAGTGTGTCAGTAAATATTCTTATCGAAGAAGATGAGTAATGAAGGAGTTATTATATAATGTCTAGAATGTTTGGAACAGATGGTGTAAGAGGTGTTGCAAATGATGAACTGACACCACTTCTTGCCATGCAACTTGGTCAGGCGGGAGCTTATGTACTGTCAAAAGAAAACAACCACAAGCCAACAATCATGGTTGGATGTGATACAAGAATATCAGGAGATATGCTGGCAAGTGCACTTATGGCTGGCGCCTGCTCAGTAGGAGCCAACGTGGTAAATGTTGGAGTCCTTCCTACACCAGCAGTAGCATACCTTACGAAGAAGTATCGTGTTGATGCAGGAGTTGTTATTTCAGCA
The DNA here is from genome assembly GCA_045646185.1 of Butyrivibrio sp. Classification (GTDB taxonomy): domain Bacteria; phylum Bacillota; class Clostridia; order Lachnospirales; family Lachnospiraceae; genus Butyrivibrio. The sequence continues at coordinate 6,089 of JAZRKG010000148.1, read as the reverse complement.
TCTCACAACCCAATGGAATTTAACGGTATCAAGTTTTTTGACGGAAACGGATACAAGCTTCCGGATGCAATGGAAGATGAAATTGAAGCACTTATCCGTAACAATATGGAAGGTGTTAAGATGCCTACAGGAGCTGGTGTTGGTAAGATAAAGAATCGTCCTGACGCCAGAGAAGAATATATTAACCACAATATTCAGTGTGTAGACGTACATCTTGACTCTCTTAAAGTTGTAATGGACTGCGCAGAAGGTGCTTCCTCATATACATCAGTTGAAGCTATCAAGCAGCTGGGCGCAACAGTTATTCCTATCCACACCAATCCGGATGGAACTAATATCAATGCTAACTGCGGTTCAACTCACATGGAAGAACTTATGGGAAGAGTTGTTACTGAAAAGGCAGATATCGGTCTTGCCTTTGATGGTGATGCAGATAGATTCCTGGCAGTAGATGAAAATGGTAAGATGGTTGATGGTGACCAGATCATGGCTATTATCGGTAAGTTCATGAAGGATAACGGCAAGCTTAAAAAAGACACCATCGTTGCTACAGTTATGAGCAACCTTGGCTTTTTCCAGATGGGAGAGCGTGAGGGTATTCAGATTGACAAGACTAAAGTTGGTGACAGATATGTTCTTGAGCATATGAAAGAAATCGGTGCTAACCTTGGTGGTGAGCAGTCAGGACACATCATCTTCCTGGATGACAATACAACAGGAGATGGACTTTTAAGTGCATTGCATCTTATGGAAGTTATGGTAAAAACAGGCAAGAAGCTTTCTGAACTTGCTGGAGTTATGGAAGTTATGCCACAGGCATTGTACAATGCTACAGTACCTACACATAAAAAAGATCATTACATGGAGTATCCTGAAATTGCAGATGCAATCGATGCCCTTAATAAGAAGTTTGCCGGAGATGGAAGAGTTCTTATCAGACCATCAGGAACAGAACCTCTTGTCAGAGTTATGATCGAAGGTAAAGATCAGAAGATGATCGAAGATGAAGCAAAAAAACTTGCAGAGCTTATACAGAACGTAATGCTGTAATTACTTGGAGGAGTGGGTTAATGGTAAGTCAAAAAGTAGTCATAAAGAATCCTACCGGATTGCATTTAAGACCGGCTGGAAATCTTTGCAAAGTGGCTATGAATTATAAATCGCATATTACATTCAGCTATGACGAAAACACAGCTAATGCCAAAAGTGTATTATCAGTACTTGGAGCATGTGTTAAATGTGGAGACGAGCTGGAGTTTAGATGCGAAGGTCCAGACGAAGAGGAGGCTCTTAAAGCACTTATTGATGCTGTAGAGAATGGACTGGGAGAATAAATTATTAACGTACAAGGTACGTGATAATATGAATTAAGTAGAGAGGGAGTAAAAATGAAGAGATTTAAAGTATTGTGTCTTACTGTGCTTACAGCAGCAATGCTCTTTGGATGTGGTAAGGATAGTGATGATGCTGTAACAGGAATCAGTATTGAAAAAATTGACGACGTAACAGAAGTTGCTGCAGATGCTGCAACAGAAGCAAGTTCTGAAGAAGTTGTAGATGAAGATGAAGCACCTGAAGAGGGCATGGTAAGAAGCTTATTTACAAATGAGTGGATTACTGAGGAAGCAGCAAGTACACGTCCTCTTGCAGTTATGTATCCTATTAACAAGCAGGCTCAGCCACAGTACGGTCTTAGCAATGTTGCTGTTTTCTATGAAATCATGGAAGAGGGCACAATGAGCCGTCAGATGGGTATCCTTGAAGACTGGACAGAGCTTGATCAGATTGGTAATATCCGTAGTATCCGCGATTACTTCGTATATGCTGCTCTTGAATATGATCCAATCATCATTCATTATGGCGGACCTGAGGTATATGTTACAAACATTCTTACAAGGGATGATGTTGATAACCTTAATGGTGTAGGCGGCAAGATGGGTTCTGATTATGGCGCATTCTTCCGTATCCCGGAAGGAAGTACTTCAGAGCATACAGCTTTCACAGATGCTGAGCACGTTCTTGCAGCTATTGATAAGGCCGGATTTTCTCTTGAGCACAGAGATGAGTACTATTACAACGAGTCACACTTCAACTTCACAACAAAGTCCAATCCAAATACACTTGAGGACTATAGTGATGCTGTAGATGCAACTGAAATTGATATGGCCGGATGCTTTCCTGTAACAAAATCAGCACTTTCTTACAACGAAGAAGATGGTTTATATTACAAGACTCTCTATGGAGATGCGCAGAAGGATGCAGTAACAGGCGAACAGCTTGCATTTGCAAACGTAATCATCCAGAGAACATATAATGAGATTCGTGATGATAACGGATATCTTGCTTTCCAGATGCATGATACAACACGTGATGGATATTTCATCACACAAGGTAAGATGATACATGTAACATGGGAAAAGACAGAGGACTATGTACCAACAAAGTTCTATGATGACAATGGAAACGAAATCACAGTTAACACAGGTAAGACAATGATCTTTGTTATCAAAGAGAATGATACCTTCGAAGTAAATGGTTCGACAGTAGTTTACGAAGACTAATATAGCTTAAAACGAAGCGGACGGTATTTACCGTCCGTTTTCAAATAAGAAAGGTATGGAGAAAAGTAGTGAAGAAGATAATTGTAACAGGCTGCAATGGCCAGCTGGGAAGAGCAATCAATATAGAGCTTGCAGACAAAGAAAAATATGAGCTTATAAATACAGATATATTTGAAGGAGAGGGCATCACACCACTTGATATCTCAAATGTGGATTCAGTATTAAAGCTTGCAAGAGATGTAAAGCCTTATGCAATTATCAACTGTGCAGCATATACAGCAGTAGATGCACAGGAAAAAGATGTAGACTTATCCTACAAGATCAATGCAATTGGACCAAGAAATCTGGCAATTGCAGCTACAGATACAGGCGCAAAGCTTGTACATATTTCTACAGACTATGTCTTTGAAGGAAATGGTTCAAAACCATACCTTGAATTTGACAAAACCGGACCTGTAAGTGTTTATGGTAAAACAAAGCTTGCAGGAGAAGAGTTTGTAAAACAGTTTGCGGACAGATTCTTTACAATTCGTACAGCATGGCTTTACGGAGACGGAAAGAACTTTGTTAAGACAATGATGAGACTTTCAGAGAGTCATGATGAAGTAAGTGTAGTAATGGATCAGCTTGGATCACCTACAAGTACTTATGAGCTTGCAAAAGCAGTTCATTATCTGCTTGGTACAGATAATTATGGACTGTTCCATGGAACTTGTGAAGGACAGACCAACTGGGCTGATTTCACAGAAGAGATATTCAGAATTGCAGGCAAAAACACAAAAGTAAACCACGTGACTTCAGAGGAATACTCAGCAATGAATCCTGCTGCAGCACCTCGTCCAAAATATTCTGTTCTTGAAAATTACATGTTCAAGCTGACATCAGACTTTATGTTTGCAGATTGGCATGATGCGATTGAGAAATATATGAAGGACTATATTTTATAATGGGAGATAACTAATGCCTTTTTTGACAGAAATAGTTAGTAATACTGTTCTTGTGGCTGCCTTTTTTGGCTGGCTTACAGCTCAGGTCATCAAGACAATATTATATGTGATAGTTAATAAAGAATTTAATGTTGAGCGACTTACCGGCGACGGCGGTATGCCAAGTTCTCATTCTTCAACTGTCATGGCTACCCTCATTGCTACAGGAATGACTTACGGAGTGGCTGGTTTTCAGTTTGCAATTGCTTTTGTTGTAGCCGTTATCGTAATGCATGATGCTATGGGAGTTAGAAGAGAAACAGGTAAACAAGCCATCGTTATCAACGACATGATGGAGCTCTTCCAGGAAATGGGTAAAATGACTGTAGAAGAGAGCCTTAAAGAGTTTGTCGGACATACACCATTGCAGGTGCTTATGGGAGCTATCCTTGGCTCACTTATGGGCTTTCTTGTATGTAATTTCTTCTAAGATTTGGGGGATTTGAATGCTAAAAGTACTTTTAATATGGCTATATGTTGGATTTACAACATATGTATTGGGCTATGGTACTTTAAAATTTATAACAGGCCTGCCTATTATGCTAAGAGAAGGGCATAGTGGCAAAAAAACATATAATATAAGATATTTTGAGAGCTTTATATTTGCAGGCGTTATCGTCGCAAATATATATGCTCAGATATGGAGCATCTTTGGTGGCGTGGGAATACACGCCAATCTTGTGATGCTTCTTTTTTGTGGAGTGATAATCTACCATTACCATTCAGAGATGTTTGACAGTATAGGACTTTGCTGTCATCAGATATATGCTTCTAATTTTTCCTGGCTATACATATTATTGATATTGGTTATGGCCTATGGAACATCTCATGGAATAATGCACTATGACAGTGATCTCTACCATGCTCAGGCCATTGAGTGGATAGAGAAATATGGAGTGGTGAAGGGCCTTGCAAACCTGCACTTAAGACTTGGCTATAACAGTGCATCCTTTGCCTTATCAGCGCTATATAGCTTCCATTTTGTAAATGGACAAAGCTATCACGTAATGACAGGATTTTTTGCACTGCTTTTATCCTGGCAGTGTATAGATATAAAGCATCTTGTAAGAAGAAAGTATCCTGTATTATCGGATTTTGTAAGACTAGCTGCAATCTATTATCTTTTTACCATCTATGATGAAATGGTGGCTCCTGCTTCTGATTACTTTATCGGATGCATCCTGTTTTATATAATCATTCATTGGCTTGATCTTTTGGTATTGCATGAAAAATCCTTCGTGCCATACATTTTACTAACATTTGCTGCAGTGTATGCTGCTACTGTAAAACTGTCAGCGGCAATGCTGGTACTCCTTGCAATAAAGCCAATAGTTCAGCTTATTCGTGACAAGAAGAAAGAAGCAGTAAAGCCTATTGCATTTAGTGTTATAGTCAGTCTGTTTATTGCAATTCCATATTTTATCAGGAATGTGATAATTTCAGGATGGTTGATATATCCATTTACGGGAATAGACCTGTTCAACGTTGCATGGAAGGTTCCTAAAGGACAGGCCCAATATGATGCAAAAGAGATAATGGTTTACGGCAGAGGCTACACTGATGTACTGCAGTATGATAAGCCTTTTGCAGAATGGTTCCCGGACTGGTTTGCGCAGATAGGTACCTTAAACAAGGTATTCTTAATAATGGATGTTGCAGCAATAGTAATATTTGTTATCAGTGTGCTGTATCTTATAGTAGTAAACAGAAATAATCAGATCAAAAAAATAAGCAGAGTATTTACTTTAAGCCATAGAAGAGTGGTCAATCTGGCAGACTTTTTACTAGTAGATGGAATTCTTATTGCATCCATGATCTATTGGCTTTTCAGCTCACCACTTATCAGATACGGTAGCGTATATTTGTGGATAGTGGCAGCAGTGGTTTATGGCAGAATATTTATCCTTATTTTTACAAAGCTTAGACAGTCTCTTACACCATGGTTTTATGGTGCAGTAATGACACTTCTCCTTATGCTCATAGCCTTAAAGGGTGCTAAATGCGTCATAGAAGAGGCACCAAGGTTTAATCCTGTATATTTCCTTGAACAGCAGGATTATGGCCAGTATGAAGTAGAAGAATACGAGGTTAACGGAATAACCTTCTATTATCCTAAGGAAGGCGACAGAGTGGGCTACTTACCATTCCCATCCTCCCCAACCAAAGAAACCTTCACAATGCTGGGAAAGACCATCAAAGATGGCTTTGGAAGTATTTATTAATTCAAACTTCCCACATAATACCTGGAACAACTTATTCTGACGGATTTCGAGGCTATTAAAAGAAATGTTGTTTTTATATATGCTTCACGAAATTGTCTGAGCCCTTTGCCTGGAATTTTCCTAGTTGCTTTGGTTCCTGTTCCAAAAAGATCGCTTGTTTTTCTATATACCGGCTGCCATTTTTTCTCGCATGCTCCGAAAAACTCGCAGGTCGATATTATATTTATAAGGCATGGTCATTGCTCGCAAAGCGAGCTTTCACAACAAAAAAGTGTGTACTCCCGAGCATGATATGCTCGAGGATACACACTTTTATTGTT
>JAZRKG010000147.1:0-10454 GCA_045646185.1 Butyrivibrio sp. | reverse complement strand
ATAATTCTAAATATATGGCAGAAAGTTTGTTTTTGTATGGAAAGGCGATAACAATCGCATGAGATCGGTAAGCATCTTATGGTGGAATAAGGTAAAAGAATACGCTCAAACGTAGCTTTTTATAGGGCTACGTTTGGGCGTTTTGCTTTTTTTTCATGGAAGCAGGGTTATTATGAGTAAGAGTGGTAAAGACAGATTGCTGTTATTTATGGTCATGATGGTAGGAATTCTGTTAAATGTTAGTTTTACATACTTATTTAGAAAACTGAATATTCCATTATATTTTGATGCTGTTGGGACAATTACTGTAGCGTTTTTGGCAGGTGGACTTATGGCTACAATTGTGGCTATAGTCAGCAGTCTTATTTGTATCAGTTTTATTCCGCTTTCAGTTTATTTTACCATTATCAATATTCTTACCGCCTTTATATGTGACTATTTTTATAAGAGTAGAAAGCATAAGACTAAGCTTGGAATGCTGGAGCTTATTTTATCGCTGACTTTTATAAACGCTATATTAAGTACGTTCATTCAGATTTTTCTGACAGATAATGTTCATCAGGGAAGAACCAGCGAAATGGCACATTATATTGGAATACAATATGCAATCACGCCACTTGCCAGTTTCTTTCTGGTAAATCTTACCTTAAGCTTTTTTGACAGATTTCTTTCATTGATCGTAGTAAGAATTCTGTTGGCAATTGTGCCTACCAGGAATATTCGAAAGATAAGGGATATTGGCTGGAAACAGAATCGTCACGCCTTTAAGGATATGGAGACTACCTCCGTTGGAACCATTGATTCAAGGCTTCAGAGAAGACTATCAATAATGCTTCTTGTAGCAGCTCTTACGATGGTTTTAATTATGATGGTTTTAACAATTGGAATAATAAAGGCATATATTGGCGATAACGTTTCGGATGAGTATTTCAATGATTTTGTCAAAGAGTATATAGTAAGAATTGGTTTGATTTTTTCCTGCTATCTTGTGCTAATTCTTTCGTATGGTATCTGGATTTCCAGGTATTACCTTATCTATCCTATCAACTCAATGGCTGTATATGCCAACAGTTTTACTGAAGGCGTTAATAATATGCTTGTTATGGAGGAAAAGGTAAAAAAACTGAAAGAACTGGATGTGCATACTGATGACGAGATAGAAAATCTTTACCATGCCCTTTGCAAAATGGCAGAAGATTCTGTTGAGCTTATGGATGGGATAAGACATCAGACCAAGGCAATAGACCAGATGCAAAACGGGCTGATCATAACCATGGCTGATCTTGTGGAAAGCAGGGATTCTGAGACTGGTTACCATATACAAAAAACGGTTGATTATGTAAAGGTTATTTTAGATGGTCTAGTAAAAAAAGGTTACTATCCTTCAAAGCTTACACCAAAATATATTTCTGACGTAACGATGTCAGCACCTCTTCATGATATTGGTAAAATCAGTGTTCCGGATGCTGTTCTTAATAAGCCTGGAAAACTTACAGATGAAGAATTTGAAATTATGAAAAAGCATACCACTGTCGGAAAAGAGATAATGGAAAAAGTAATAAATGCCGTACAGGGTGACAGCTACCTTAAAGAAGCCAGGAACATGGCTGCTTATCATCATGAATGGTGGAATGGCAATGGCTATCCGGAAGGGCTAAAAGGAGAGGTTATTCCTCTTTCAGCAAGAATTATGGCAGTGGCGGATGTTTTTGATGCGCTTACTTCTAAAAGAGTCTATAAAGATGCAATGCCTTTTGATAAGGCAATGGATATCATAAAAGAAGAAGCTGGCTCGCATTTTGATCCTAAGTGTGTTGAGGTCTTTGTGCTTGCAAGTGATGATGTCAGAGAAATAATGAAAAAGTATAAAGATGATTGACTATAAAGGTTGCGGGAGATTACAAATGAGTTTTAATCTGAAAAAGCCTATAGCCTATGCAAATATAATATTGGTCCTTACCTGTCTTGCAACTTTGCATAACGCAGATGTAGCAAAGGCATCTGATACTGATGCTGTGTCATCTGCAACCATTTATGAAGAAAAAAATGGTGGAGGATATGCTGTAACGGGGCAGCTGGAGAGTGTTGGCTACGATAGTCAGCTATATAATTCCAGTAATGGTCTTCCTACATCTGATGCCAATTATGTATATGCAGATAGCAAAGGATATATCTGGATAGGAAGCTATAGCGGAATAATCCGTTATGACGGAACTGTTTTTGAAAGACAGGATCCATCAACCGGTATGACCAGTGGCAAAGTTATTTTTGAAGACAGTAATGGGAATCTATGGATTGGTACCAATGATAATGGCGTGGTTGTCTGGGATGGCATAAATAGTGTTCATTATACCTATAAGGATGGCCTTCCATCATCTACAATCCGTTCTTTTGCAGAAGGTAGTGACGGAACAGTCTATATTGGTACAACAAGCGGAGTATGCTATGTGGATGAAGATGGCAGCATAATAAGTCTCGATAGTAAATCTGTTGGCGAAGCATATATTATCAGGCTTGTAACAGGTGCTGATGGAAAGGTTTATGGCAATACCAGAGATGGTGATGTTTTTGCAATAAATGATAGAGATGTGGAAAGATTTTATATGGGGAAGAGGCTTGGCGTAGGTAATGTTTCTGCCATTTTTGCCGATCCTGATAATGAAGGAAAAGTCTTTTTGGGTAATGAAAAAGGATACATCTACTATGGTGATTTTGGCGCCGATGTATCAGATATGGAGAAGATAGATGTATCTCCTGCAATAAATGTCAGCTGGATATCTTTGGAATGTAACCGCATATGGGTTATTGCTGAAACTGTTGTAGGCTATCTTGATGAAGATGGAAAATTTATAGTTCTTGAAGATATCCCTCTTAATAGTGCAATTGAAACCATAACAGAGGACTATCAGGGGAATTTGTGGCTTGCTTCCACAAGGCAGGGAGTAGCCAAAATTGTTACCAATAACTTTGAGGATGTAACAAAGGCGTCAGGTCTTGATGACAGTGTTGTAAATACTACCTGTTTATATAAGGGTATTTTGTACATTGGAACAGATGATGGACTAAAGGCTGTTGACAGAGAGTACAACATAATTGAAAATACCCTGACGCACTTTCTTGAAGACACACGAATCAGATGCATCATTAGAGATCGAAATAACGATTTATGGATTGCCACATATAACAACAGCAAGGGACTTGTATGCTATCATCCTGATGGAACAATAACTAGTTATACCGAGGATGGGGGCTTTATTAGTAACGGCGTAAGAAGCCTTTCTCTAACAAGTGATGGTTCTGTTCTTGTGGGAACTAATGGCGGAACTGTTTTAATAACTGATGGCAAAATTAAAAAAATAATTAATAAAAATAAAGGCCTTGATCATACTGTATGCCTGACTGCCATAGAAGATCAGGAAGGCAGGATTATGATTGGTACAGATGGCGGCGGTATATATATCTATGATGATTATGGTATTGCTAACTATGGTCGTGAAGAAGGCCTTACTTCTGATGTTATTTTAAGGATAAAGTGGGATAAAGATCGGGGTGTATATTGGATTATTACATCCAATTCAATTCAGTATATGCAGGATGGAGAAATTAAGGAGGTTAAGAATTTCCCTTATCCAAACAATTTCGATATTTTCTTTGATGAAAGCGGAAATGCATGGATACTTTCTTCCTATGGAATATATTGTGTAAGTGCTCAGGATATGCTGGAAAAAGAGAATTACGAATACAAGCTTTTTACTACTGTCAATGGCCTTACCAGTGTTCCTACGGGTAACTCCTTTAGTGCAATAGACGATTATGGCAATCTTTTTATATCTGGTAGAACAGGAGTATATAAAGTTAATATCAACAATTTTTATCATCAGTTAAGCGATATTAAAGTTGGTGTAAAAAAAATATTAAACGGTGAAGAAGAACTTTATCCTGATGAAGATGGAAAATATGTTATACCAGCTCTTGCAGGCCGTATTCAGATAAGTCCTGCAGTACTAAATTATTCCTTATCTAATCCTTTGATCCATATGTATCTTGAAGGCAATATGGATCCTGGTATAACTGTTAATCAGGCAGAACTGACTTCTCTTGAATTTACAGGCCTTCCGCATGGTGATTATACGCTTCACATTCAGATACTCGATGAGGCGACTCTTGAAGTATATCAGGATGAGACCTTTAGTATAGAAAAAAGGCCTAGATGGTCTGAACTGTGGTATATTCGACTTGTTTTAGCACTTCTAATGGCAGCAACTGTGGCATTTATCGTATGGCGCATAATGGCTGGAACAATTATCCGAAGGCAGTATAAGGAGATTCAGGCAGCCAAAGATGAGGCGGAAAGAGCAAATAGTGCCAAATCCAGGTTCCTTGCTAATATGTCCCATGAAATCAGAACACCTATCAATACTATCATGGGTATGGATGAGATGATTTTAAGAGAAGATGCAACAGGGGTTCCAAAGCCGTATTTTATGTCGATAATGAACTATTCACTAGACATTAAATCTGCTTCTGAGTCGCTTCTGGGATTGGTTAATGATATTCTTGACATATCCAAGATTGAATCAGGAAAAATGCATCTTGTGGAACAGGAATATTCTCCTGAAGAACAAATCAGAGCCATGATAAAAATGATTCGTGTCAGAAGTACTGAAAAGGATTTGTTTTTCTCAGTAAAAATAGATGGTAGTATTCCAACGAGACTTTATGGTGATGTTGGCAAGATCAAGCAGGTGGTTTTAAATCTTCTTACAAATGCTGTTAAATACACTGAAAAAGGTGGATTTACACTTACCGCTACAGTTTTAGAGCAAAATGCTGAAAGCTGTAAGCTTAAGTTTAGTGTCAAAGATACCGGTATTGGAGTAAAGGAAGAAGATATTGATAAACTCTTTAATGCCTTTGAAAGACTGGATGAAGAGAGAAACAGCGGTATTCAGGGCACTGGTCTTGGACTTGATATTTCAAGACAATTTGCAGAGCTTATGAATGGTGAGCTTAGATGTGAAAGTGTATATGGAGAAGGCTCTGACTTTATATTTGTTGTAGAGCAAAAAATTATTGATAAAACTCCTATAGGAGAATTTAGCGAAGAAGTAGATGAAGCGCCTGTTGGACGTTACATGCCGCAATTTATTGCACCGGATGCTTCTGTTCTTGTTGTGGACGATAACCAGATGAATCTCACTGTTATTAAGGGATTGCTTGCTTCCACTAAAATTTTTGTAGCTACTGCAACATCTGGTGAAGAATGTCTTGAAAAGCTTATGGCATCTGATTTTAATGTGGTATTATTGGATCATTTTATGCCTGGAATGGATGGACTTGAGACTATTAAGCACATCAGAGAAAAAGACAAAGAACTTCCAGTTTATTGTCTGACGGCAAATGTAGAGCCAGAGGGAAATATTTTTTATACATCAAGAGGATTTAACGGTTATTTGGCAAAACCAATTGATTCTGCACTACTTGAAAGAACAATCAGAAAACATATTCCTGATAGTATGATTATGGAGTCTGCATCTGAAGAAAAGAAAAATTTGGACCTGGGACTTCCTGAAGGTTATGAATGGCTATATGAGCTTGATGATATAAATGTGGCTGATGGCATCAAATACAGTGGAGGTCCTGAAGGCTATACTTTTTCACTTCAGTTATTTGATGAAACAATTGATGAAAACTCAGAAACAATTGAAAAGGCATTTTATGAAAACGATATTAAGCTCTTTACCATTAAAGTCCATGCTCTGAAAAGCTCCTGCAGAATCATTGGCGCAGAGGAACTTTCTGAAAAAGCAAGAAAACTTGAAGAGGCAGGAAAGAAAGGTGACCTGGATTATATAAATAAAAATGTCGCCACTCTTTTAAAAGACTATAGAGCATTCCATGAAAAACTTTCAAAGCTTCCAAGAGCTAATGAGGATGAGGATGGAAATGATAAAGATATTATTTCAGAGGAAGAATTAAAGGATGCTTATAGTGCTATCAAGGAGCTTGCACCACAGATGGATTATGATGCTATCAGTATGATATTAGAAGATTTATCAGAAAAGAAGCTCCCTGATAAAGAGAAAACTTTTGTTTCTGATGTTGAAAAAGCTTTAAGAATATTTGACTGGGATAAGATTGAAGAACTGTTTCAGGAGAAGATATGATTGAATTTTTACAGAGTTTTCAATTAAGTGTAATGCTATTTTTAAGTGGCAGCTGTGCTGTTTTGGCTGTTTTGACCAGTCAGACCAAGACGCTCTCTGTCAGGAGAAGAGTGGCGTTGGAATATATGGAAGTTGCAGCTGCCCTTTTGCTTATATCCGATAGACTGGCTTATTTATACAGAGGTGACGTCACTACCATAGGTTATTGGGCTGTCAGAATCTGTAATTTTCTTGTGTATTTATTTTCACTGATATTGGCCCATTCTTTTAACCTGTATTTAATGGATCTATACAGAAATGAAGGAAGGGTAAAAATAATTCCTAAAAGGCTAATTGCGGCAGAGTGTGTATTTGCTATGGGCGTAATTATGCTGATAGTTTCGCAGTTTACTGGACTTTATTATACCTTCGATGAATATAATCGCTATCAAAGAGCACCGTTATTTTTGATGTGTTATATATTCCCAGGACTTATAGAAATTTTTCAGTTTACGGTTATCGTTCAGTTTAGAAATAAGCTGGAGAAACGAACATTATGGCCACTTCTTCTTTTTACTATTGTTCCATATGTTGCGATAGTTGTTCAGGTATTTGCGTACGGATTGTCATTGACTAATATTTCTACTGTAGGTATGGTGGTTCTTTTATATTTCTTTGAGATAAGAAATATGAATGACCTGCAGGAAGCTAAAATACGGGCAGAGCAAGCTAATACAGCCAAATCAAGGTTTCTTGCCAATATGTCTCATGAAATCAGGACTCCTATAAACACCATTATGGGAATGGATGAAATGATACTTAGAGAGGACGCTACTGGAGTTCCAAGAAAGTATTATCAGACAGTGACAGAATATGCCAGGGATATTCAGTATGCCTCAGAGTCTCTTCTTAGCCTGATTAACGATATTCTTGATATATCTCAAATTGAATCAGGTAAAATGCATCTTGTAAATCAGGAATACGATCTTGAAGAAATGCTTAGAAACATTGTTTCTATGATCAGAGTTCGAAGCAATGAGAAACATCTTAAGTTTGACCTTGATTTTGATTTTACATTGCCTAGAAAATTATATGGAGATATGGGTAAAATCAAGCAAATAGTACTGAATATTTTGACTAATGCAACAAAATATACAGATGAAGGGGGCTTTACACTTACAGTTAAGGTGCTTTCAAGAAATCAGGATAACTGCAGACTCATGTTTTCTGTAAAGGATACAGGAATAGGAATAAGAGCGGAAGATATAGAGAAGCTTTTTACTGCTTTTGAAAGACTTGATGAAGTGAAAAACAGCAATATTCAGGGAACAGGACTTGGACTGGATATTTCCAGACATTTTTCGGAACTTATGAAAGGCGAATTAAAATGTGAAAGTGAGTATGGAAATGGTTCGACTTTTACGTTTATTGTTGATCAGAGGATAGTTGATTCTTCGCCAATTGGCGAGTTTAAAGAGTATGTCGATATTCCTGTAAAAGGACCTTATGTTCCAAAATTTATAGCACCAGATGTAAGTGTTCTCGTGGTTGATGATAATCCAATGAATCTAAGTGTTATAAGAGGGCTTCTTTCCGCAACCAGGATGCTAATTGCTACGGTGAATTCAGGAGAGGAGTGTATTCGCAAACTTGAAACCTCTTCCTATGACATAATTTTGCTGGATCACATGATGCCTGGTATGGATGGCCTTGAAACAGCGGAGCATATTAGAGAAACAAACAAAACTGTACCAATAATCGCACTTACAGCCAATTATATTTCCAATGGTGAGGATTTCTATAAATCCAAAGGCTTTGATGGTTATCTTCCAAAGCCTGTTGATGGTGAGACTTTGGAAAAAACAATCAGGAGCTTTTTGCCTGCAAGCGCAGTAATGGATTTGGATGAATCTGAACAGGTTTTAGTGGATGATGAACTTCCAAAAGAGTATAAATGGCTTGAAAATGTTGAGGGCATTAGTGTTGATGATGGAATTAAATATAGCGGAGGGGCAGAAAGCTTTGTGGCATCTCTAAAGCTTTTTAGAGAGACCATAACTGATAATATAAATGCCATAAAGAGGGCCCTTGAGGAAGACGATATTAAATTCTATACAGTAAAAGTACATGCTCTTAAAAGCTCAGCCAGGATAATTGGCGCAGGAAAATTATCAGAACTTGCCAAAATGCTTGAAGAAGCTGGCAAAAAAGGAGATACTGATTATATAAAGGAATTTACAAAAGAACTTATTCCGCTATATGAGTCTTATAAAACCAAGCTTGCGGCTTTAGATAAAAAAGAAGATGACAGCAATAAGAAGCTGATATCCAAAGAAGAACTAAATGAAGCCTACGCTGCGCTGAAAGAGCTGGCGCCACAAATGGATTATGAAGCTGTGAAAATGGTACTTGAAAGTGTTTTGGAATATAAAATTCCAGATGAAGAAAAAGAGACTATAAAAGAACTTGAAGCAGCTTTAAAAACCTTTAACTGGGACAAAATGGAAGATATACTAAAAAGTAAGTGATTTCAATACCTTGGAGGAATCAAATGACTAAAAACAGGATATTGATAATTGGAGCAAAAGAATCGTTTATTATCAGGGTTCTCCTAAATAAACTGGAGGACGCCAGGATTTCTGCTGTTTTTGCAGAAGCTGACGTAAATAAAATTAATGAAAAATGGCAGGACATTTCTCTTGTTGCGTACTATATTGAACATGAGGAAGTATTAACTTTGGAGGTTAAAAACTTTATTGTTGATAAGCTTGAAAATGATGATAAACAGATGTGCCTTATCGGAGAAAGTGAAGATACAGACAAGGTAAAGGCTGCTATGCCGGGGCAGATTATTTGTAAGACTTTTTCGAGACCATTGGATTATGATTCCTTTATAAGCTTTGTCAATAATTATGTTGAACAATCTGTATCAGGAGATTTTAAGAAGAGAATCCTTATTGTAGATGATGATCCAAATTACATGAGCCTTGTGCATGAATGGCTAAAGGATACCTATAAAGTATCCATGGCCACCTCTGGTCTTAGGGCTCTTACCTGGCTTGGATCCAATAAGGTGGATCTAATACTTTTGGATTATGAAATGCCTGTTACTGATGGCCCAAAGGTGCTTGAAATGCTAAGGGCAGACGATGTCACCAAAAATATTCCGGTTATTTTTCTTACTGGAAGAGATGACAAAGAGAGCGTTATGGCAGTAGTTTCTTTGAAACCGGAAGGATATTTTCTTAAGACTATTGCAAAAGAGGATCTTCTGAACAAATTAAAGATATTTTTCCTTCCAACTGAAGGGTGATAATTTTCTAAAAGCCTTGTAAACAAAAGGAAAATGCGACTTGTTAGCACTCATTTTAAATGAGTGCTAATTTTTTATTGACTTTTGTTCATAATAGAATTAAACTTTGTTCTAGTAGGATTATCACAATACTTTTTTACAAAAGATAAATATAGGCGATTAGCCAAACGATAAAGGAGTGATTCAAATGGCAGCAAAAAAGGGTAATTTGTCAATTAACAGTGAGAACATGTTTCCTATCATCAAGAAGTGGCTGTATTCTGACCACGACATTTTTTACAGAGAGGTAATTTCAAACGCATGTGATGCGATTACCAAAATCAGAAAGCTTGATGCTATGGGAGATTATGCACTTCCAGATGGCTTCATGCCAAAGGTAAGCGTAGAGCTTAATGATAAAGAGAGAACAATTAAGATTACTGATAATGGTATCGGTATGACAGCGGATGAAGTTGAGGAATATATCAACCAGGTTGCTTTTTCAGGAGCTACAGACTTCCTTGAAAAGTACAAGGATAAGGCAAGTGATGATCAGATTATCGGTCATTTCGGACTTGGTTTCTATTCTACATTTATGATTGCTGATGTTGTAGAAATTGACACACTTTCCTACAAGGCGGGTTCAACACCAGTACACTGGACCTGCGATGGTGGCTCAGAATTTGAGATGGAAGATGGCACCAAGACTGAGGTCGGTACTACCATCACAATGCATGTATCTGAGGACTGCGTAGAGTTCTGTAACGAATACAAGGCAAGAGAAGTTATCAAAAAGTACTGCGGATTCATGCCTTATGAAATCTACCTTTCAAGAGAAAATGAGCAGGAAACAGAGACTATCAAGGAAGTCGGATCGTAGCCATGTCGTTCTGTGAGCCAAGGAGTTGTCAGTGAGTCTTGTCTTCCTAAGACCGCTTGGCCTCCGACTTGCGGATTCATGCCTTATGAAATCTACCTTTCAAGAGAAAATGAGCAGGAAACAGAGACTATCAAGG
>JAZRKG010000146.1:0-3177 GCA_045646185.1 Butyrivibrio sp. | reverse complement strand
GATAAGTATTGCTCATAATGCAATAACTGGAGTGAGCGCATCTACAGGACAAGGGATTAAATGGTTAACCCCAAATAAGGGAACAGGAAGCTGGGAAAGATATGCTTATGAATTAACTGTTCCATCTGCAGCCACTGCATTAGGTACTTTTGGACACATTTATTTAACCACAGAAAACACAAATGATGTAACTTGGTATGTGGCAGGTAATCAAATAACAAAATCTGTAAACAGTAACTAGTCATTTACTTTCTCTGAAAATGGAGATTCTTATATTTATGCTTAGTGGGTGCCATGGGGATAGGTTCGTTTATATACTTCAGATGGGTGGCAACGAACTGTACCTTATATATATTCAAATGGCGAATGGAAATTATGTGAAAATTATATTTACAATGGTTCTGAATGGAAAATAGGTACTTAAACTTTTATACGGGAACTCTTTTATAGAGTTCCCGTTTTTTTTTATTTTCTTTGATTTTTTATAAAAAATATATTATAATATATATGTAAATAAAAAATATAAGAAAAAAAAGTGAGGTAACGAATACTATGTCAGAACTTCAGAAAGATTTAGTCCTTTCTATCAATGAGTATAGCTATGTGCTCGACGAAACCAAAGGACACGTAGTATGTTGGGTTGGTCCTTCTAAGACCAGTCTTTCAAACTCCGATAAGCTGGTAAGATTTAATACTCGCTCCAAGAGCTTTGAAAAATGCTCATATGATGACGCTATTAACCTTTTTGCAACAGCTCCTGAAAACTGGTATATCATTCTTAAAAACCCAGTTGAAGGCAATAAGCATCCCAAGCCCGGTGCAAATAACCTTCCAGAAGATGTTCATATCGGACGTAAAGTAAACGTGCGCGGACCGGTTAGTTTCGCTCTTTATCCAGGGCAGATGGCAAAGGTTGTTCGAGGTCACGCACTTCGCTCTAACCAGTATCTTCTTGCTCGTGTATATGAAGCAGAAAGCGCAAGTCAATCTCAGGGTGAAATGCTGGATGCAGAAGGAAATAAAATTGAAAATAAAGATACCTATGTAAACGGACAGATTCTTGTAATCAAAGGTACAGAAGTATCATTCTATATTCCTCCTACTGGTATCGAAGTAATTCCTGTTAACAACGATGACAGACAGGGTTATGTTCGTGAAGCAGTAACTCTTGAAAGACTTGAGTACTGCATTCTTAAAGATGAAGATGGTAACAAGAGATATGTTCACGGACCTAAGGTGGTTTTCCCTAAACCTACTGAAACATTCGTAACAAGTCCTAAGGGTGGATATATCTTCAGAGCAATTGAGCTTTCAAAGATTTCAGGTATCTATGTAAAAGTTATTGCAGAATATGAAGATGAAAAGAAAGTTAAGCATCCTGTTGGTGAAGAGTTATTCATCACTGGCGCAGACCAGATGATTTATTACCCTCGCCCTGAGCACGCTATTATCTCTTATGATAATAAGCTTATGCATCACGCAATCGCAATTCCAGAAGGCGAAGGTCGTTACATTATGGACAGAATGTCTGGCGAAATCAAGACAGTAAAAGGTCCTGCAATGTATCTCCCTGACCCTCGTACAGAAGTTGTTGTAAAGAGAAAGCTTACTGATGCTCAGTGCAAACTTTGGTATCCTGGCAACAGTGCGGTTCTTGAATATAACATTGGATTGTCTGAAAAGGCAGTTGAAAAGAATCCTGTAACAAACTATCTTGATTCCATTACTGCATATTGCTGCTCAACATCTTCAAGTACAACTCTTGCAAACCTTGAAGCAAACGCAAGTATTTCAAGAGGTACATCATATACAAAGCCAAGAACAATCACTCTTGACAATAAGCTTGATGGTGTTGTAAGTATCGATGTTTGGACCGGTTATGCAATCAATGTGATTTCAAAAGACGGAACAAGAAAAGTTGTTTGCGGCCCGCAGACTGTATTGCTCGATTATGACCAGACTCTTGAATCTCTTGAGCTGAGCACCGGCAATCCTAAGTCTACAGACAGACTTCTTAAAACTGCTTATCTCAAACACGAAAATAACAAAGTTTCCGATACCATTATGGTAGAAACCAAAGATTTCGTTAAGGCTTCAATCAAAGTAAGCTATTGCGTTGACTTTGATGAAAAGTATATGGATAAATGGTTTGCTGTTGACAACTATGTAAAATATCTTTGCGACAGAGTTCGTTCTCTTCTTAAGAGAGCTGTAAAAGAGTACACAATTTCTGAGTTCTATCAGAATTATTCTGATATTGTCCGTAATGTAACTCTTGGTCTTAAGAGTGAAGAGAGTGACGGAGAGAGACCTGCTCATTATGGTCACAGATTCTTCCAGGAGAACGGAATGTTCATTCACGATGTTGAAGTTCTTGGTCTTGATGTTGAAAGAAGTATTGAAAATATGCTTCTTGATAAACAGTATGATATGATTCAGAAGACCTTAGAACTTGCGGACGCTCAGCGTGAAGCAGAAATTGCCGAGGCTCTTGCGATCGCAGAACAGAAGAAACAGGAACTTCGTACTCAGACATTGATTAACAAAATGGAACTTCAGAAGAAAGAAGCTGAGTACAAACTTGAGATGCAGGCTCAGATTGCTCGTCAGCAGGAAGCTGAAGAAATGGCTAAGAAGAAAGCTGAAGCAGATATGCAGCCAATGATTGATGCTATTGCGGCAGCTAACGTAAATCGTCGAAATGCAGAGCACGAAGCTGCTATGAACCGTGAAGCTGCTGAACATCTTGTAACTCAGAATCACGAAAAAGCTATGGCTGATATCGAACAGGCTAAACAGGAAGCATATGCTAAGACCGTTAAGTCAATTATGGAAACAATTACTCCTGACCTTATCGCTGCTATTGAGACAGGTGGTAAATGCGATCTTATGGCCGCACTTACAGAAAGCATGGCTCCTTATGCAATCGCACAGGGTGAAGGCGTTGTTGAAACAACTGACAGACTTCTTCGTGGATTACCAATGGAAACTTCTCTCAAGGAAATTTTCAATGGTCTTAAAGAAGACTGATTTTATATGGGAAGAGATTTTTAATCTCTTCCCTTTTTCTTTTTTGATTTTTTATAAAAAATATAGTATAATATATATGTAATAAAAATATAAAGGAATTGATAAAATGATAAAATGGTACAATAAACAACGACATCGAAGATGTTC